>NZ_JBDOQQ010000008.1:0-255120 GCF_039839775.1 Roseomonas sp. CAU 1739 | reverse complement strand
TTTCGAGCGGCATTGCCGCATCGCTGCCGCCTTTGTCCGCATGGCCATGATCCGCATCATGCTGCGGCGCCTCGCCGCAACGCCCTCAATGTGAATCCAAACTTCCCGGATGGGCTCTAAGGGTTCGTGGCGCATGTAATTGCATTTGCCTTCAACGGCGCCGGCCGCCATCGTGCAAATGTTGATTTCTTCGATATGATTACGCTCCCTCATGTCGTGTGCGGTGATTGCCGCCGTCGTAGCCGCCCATTTCCTGTTTCGCCGACTCGACCGAAAGTTTGGAGACGCCACGACATTCAGCAAGCGCTTCCGGTTTCGCCGGGCGGCCTAATTTCCGCGCCATGCCGATGGCAACTTCAATGGATCGCGTTACCCGCCGCGCGCACACGCTGTCGCAGCTGCTGGAGGACGGGCTCTCCATTCGCGCAGCCGACATGCCGAACGCCGACGATCTGATGCTGCGCATTTATGCCGCCATGACGCAGAAGGAACGGGAATTGATCAGCGAGCGGACCAGGGCGGCATTGGCGGCGGCGAAGGCTCGCGGCACTGCGCTGGGCGGAGATCGGGGATATCGGCGGGTAGCGAGGCCCGACGCTGCGGCCGCCGCGGCCGCACGGCGGGATGCCGCGGATCGGGCTTCACACCATCTGGATCTAGAACTCGATCGGTTGCGGACGGAGGGCTTGGTTGGCCATGCCGATTTCGCCCGTGCGCTGACCGAACGCGACGTTCCGGCACCGCGAGGCGGCACGGTCTGGAACCACACCACCGTCGCCAGAATCCTGGCGCGACGCGGGTAGTGGCAGGATACTGCGCCGTATGCCCTCCAGGACAGCCGACCCAACCACAGCGCTGCGTGAGACCGCACTCTATGCCGCAGTGAAGCGTCACCTCGAACTGCTCGGCTTCGATGCCAAGGGCGAGGTCTGCGGCTGCGACATCGTGGCGATCCGCACGGCCGGTCAGCCGGTCCTGGTCATCGTGGAGATGAAGCTGAGCTTCACGCTCGAACTGGTGCTGCAGGCGGTCGACCGGCTGCCCATGGCTGACGAGCTGTGGCTGGCGGTGCGGGCGAGCACACGCGGGCGCGACCGCGACGGGCGCGTCCAGAAGCTGTGCAGGTTGCTTGGCTTTGGCCTTCTACGGGTCGCGCCGTCGTCGGGGCGGGTGGAGGTCCTAGCCGAACCGGCCCCGTATCGCCCTCGACTCAACGAAAAGCGTCGAAGCCGGCTCGTGGACGAACATCAGCGCCGCCTCGGTGACCCGGCATGTGGAGGCTCGACGCGCCAACCGATCATGACCGCATATCGGCAGCGGGCATTGGCTTGCGCTGGCGCGCTCGGAAGCGGTCCGCAGCCAGTTCGAGCATTGCGGATAGTTGCCGAAGACGCCTCCGCAATATTGCTGCGCAACGTCTACGGTTGGTTCGAGCGAGAGCGCCGAGGGATCTATCGGCTGACGCCGACGGGCCAAGCTGCGCTGTCGCGGTGGGGCAGCTAGAGCACGTTCCTCTCGAACCGATTCGTGAAAGTGCTTCCCCGACGCGGGTGAGATCTGATTCACCGTGTCTGCTGGGCGAGGGCCAGCGTGGATGGCGAAGACCTTGTCGGAAGATCTGCGGGTTCGAGTGATAGCGGCGGTGGAGGGCGGTCTGTCGCGCCATGCCGCGGCGGAGCGCTTCGGGATTGGCGTGGCGACGGCGGTGCGCTGGCTGCGCGCGTGGCACGAGGCGGGGGCGACGGCGGCCAAGCCGCGTGGCGGCGACCGGCATTCGGCGCGGATCGAGGCGTTCGGCGCGGTGATCCTTGCGGCAGTGGATCGGCCAGTGGACATCAGGCTGGTCGAGCTCGCCGCGCTGCTGGAGCGCGAGCACGGCGAGCGGTTCGCGCCGAGCACGATCTGGCGCTTCCTCGATCGGCGCGACCTCACCTTCAAAAAAAACTGCGCACGCGAGCGAGCAGGCACGGCTCGACGTCGCCGCCCGGCCCGAGGCTTGGTTCGCGGCGCAGCCCGACCTTGATCCCGAGCGCCTGGTCTTCATCGATGAGACCGGCGCATCGACCAAGATGGCGCGTCTGCGGGGCCGTGCGCCGCGTGGCGAACGCTGCCGCGCGCCGGTGCCGCACGGACACTGGAAGACAACGACCTTCACCGGCGCGCTCAGGCTGTCGGGCATGACCGCGCCGATGGTGCTCGACGGCGCGATGAACGGCGCAGCCTTCCTCGCCTATGTCGAGCAGGTGCTGGTACCGACGCTCGCCCCCGGCGACGTTGTCGTGATGGACAACCTGCCCGCCCACAAGCCGGCCACCGTGCGCGCTGCCATCGCGTGCGCAGGCGCAACCTTGCTCTACCTGCCGCCCTACAGCCCCGACTTCAACCCGATCGAGAACGCCTTCGCCAAGCTGAAGTCCCTGCTGCGCAAGGCCGCCGCACGCACCATCGACGAACTGTGGGACGCCATCCGCGACGCGCTGCCCGCATTCTCGACGGCCGAATGCGCAAACTACTTCACCGCCATGATGCCCGACCAGAAGAAACAGAGCGCCGTGGCCTTCCTCGATGCCGCCATTGTATGGTTCAAGGCCCATGGCGTCACCGTCCAGCGCGTTATGACCGACAACGGCTCAGCCTACAAAAGTAAGGCCATCGCCCAGGCCATCACGGCGCACGGCCTGAAACACAAGCGCACCCGATCCTACACGCCAAAGAGCAACGGCAAGGCCGAGCGCTTCATCCAGACCAGTATCCGCGAATGGGCCTACGCGACGCCTTTCTAGTCCTCCGCAGACCGCACCCGCGCCATGCATCCCTGGCTGCATGCCTACAACACCATCAGGCCGCACTCCGCACTCATGGGAATGCCGCCCCTCAGCCGCCTCAACAGGGACAATGTCCTTGGCAATGAAAGGTCAAGGTCTGATGGTGATCGTCATGAATTGGGATTGTTGATTGTGAGTTCATGGTTTGAACCTGAGCATCGGCGATCATCCCAGGGAATTCCTGCGGTTGTGCTGGATCAAGGCGTGTTCGGTATAGGTGAGTAAGCGCCCTCCCCAGACCCCTCCCGCCAAAGGCCAACGGGCCTTTGGAATGCGGGTTCATGGCGCCCAACCGGTCAGGCGGGGTCGCCGCTCGCCAGGTACCAATCGGCGATCTCGCCGCCCTGCAGGAAGGCCACGCGTGGATCGGCGATGAGATCCGCATACAGCGCTTCCAGCGCCGGGATCCGATGCGGCACGCCGGTGATGTAGGGGTGGATGGCGATGCCCATCACCTTCACGCCGCTGCCCGCTTCGGCTTCCTGCAATAGGCGTGCGGCGGCGAGGCGCGCGCGGCGCGGCAGTTCCTGTTCGTCATGGTGCTGGATCATCACCACGGGAATGTCGTTCAGTTCGACGGAATACGGCATGGCGAGCATCGCCCCATGCGCCGTCGCGATGCGCGCCGGCAGGTCATCCAGCACGAAGTCGCCGGTCCAGCGCACGCCCGCCTCGGCGAGCATGTCTACCGTCTCCAGCGTCTCCGTCAGCCCTGGCCCCAGCCATCCGGTGCAAGGCTTGCCAGTGAAGTCCAGGATCGCCTGCGTCGTCTGCGCGATCATGCCGCGCTGGTCCTCCAGCCGGTGTGTCGGCACCTGGAACCAGCCATGGCCCATGAACTCCCAACCGGCATCGCGGGCGGCGGCCGCAACGCGCGGATAGGCCCCGATCACCGAGCCATTGATCGACAGCGTCGGCCTGATCCCCAGCCGTTCGAACAGCGCATGGAAGCGCCAGAAGCCGACCCGCATCCCGTATTCGTGCCAGGCCCAGTTCGGCACATCCGGCTGCAGCGCTGCGCCGGTCGGCGCCACCAGCACCTGGCGCGGCATCGGGTTGTCGATCAGCCAGTTCTCGACATTGACTACCGGCCAGACGATCAGTTTCGCGCCGTTCGGGCCGACATGGCGCGGACGGTCGGCCGGTGCGGTGTAGCGGACGCGCTCGACGGGCCGCATGTCAGGACGCCTTGCGCGCGATCACGGCAAGCGGGCCGCCGCCATCGGGGCCCTGGTGCTCGGCGCCGCCGGAGATGAACAGGTCGGTCCGCCCCACCGCCGCGGCCGCCACGCCGCCGACCAGGGCGCGCGCATGGCGCGTCGCGTTGATGTCGCTGTCGTCGTTCATGATGTGGCGATTCCCACGAATGCGGCCGTTGGTCGAGGGTTCCGCCTTGGCCAGCAATGCGACGACGCGCGCCGCCTGACCTGTCGTCAACTGACCCGCACCCGGATCAAGCCCTGCCCCGCGCAGCGCGGCCTGGATCGCCGGCAGGTCGATGCCGTCCCGCATGACTGCGTGGGCGATGGTCAGGTCCCCGGCCCAGGATGCGCTGTTGCCGAAGACGACGACCTCGTTGCGGGTCAGCTCGACACCGGCCGAACACGATGCACAATCGGAGAACAGCGCCGTGTCCATGCCGATCACGGCCTCCGAAAGCGCGGCCGCCGGCACCTCGCCCAGCGCCAGTGCGACGCCCAACGCCGAGGCCCCGCGCGACAGGCCCATGGAGCGATAGGTGTCATGCGTGGCCACCGTGGCGCCGCGCGCCTCGGCCTCGGCGATGCGTTCGCTGGTCAGCAGCGGGCATTTCACCTGGACGTAGTGGACGTCATCCAGGTCGCCATGCGCCATGGCCGCGCGGACCGCCTCGGCGGTGGCCTCCACCTGCGCCATGCGGCCAATCTCCTCGGGCGCGAAGTCGCGGGTGAAGGCGATGCCGATCGCCAGCGCGCCGGTCGCCGGTGCGTCGGTTTCCGCCATCGAGACGATCAGGAAATGCGGTGAAAGCCCGCCCTCTGTTCCACCCGACATCACCATGGCGATGCGTGCCGCCACATCCTCCGGCGTCGTTTCCAGCCGTCCGGCCAGCATCACCGACAGCGCCTGCACCGCATAGGCACGGGTGAAGTCGTTGACGCAGCCATTCCCTTCCGTCTTGCCGAGAATGGCAACGATCGCCGCTGCATCGACCGCGCCACCATCGATCAGCCCCGCCACGCCGGACACGTCGCCCGGATGACGCATCGGCACACGATGTACCGCGGCGATGCGTGTCATGCCGCCTTGCGCGCGTGGTGGCTGTGCAGCCGGGCCGACATTTCGCGCCGCACCTCGTTGAATTCCGGCGAGGCCACGTCGCGCGGACGCGGCAGGTCGATGCGATGCTCGCTGGCGATGCGCCCCGGACCCGCTTCCATCACCACCACACGGTCGGCGAGGAAGATCGCCTCCTCGATCGAATGGGTCACGAACAGCACGGTCAGCTTCGTGCGCTGCCAGATATCCAGCAGCTCGTCCTGCAGGCGTTCTCGCGTCATGGCGTCCAGCGCACCGAAGGGCTCGTCCATCAGCACCATCTCGGCATCGTTGGCCAGCACGCGGGCGATTGCGACGCGCTGCTTCATCCCGCCCGACAACTGATGGGGGTAGGCATCGGCGAAGCGCGTCAGCCCGACCATGGTCACGAAGCGTTCGACGGTGTCGCGCACCTCGGTCTTCGGCAGCCCGCGCGACGCCGGCCCGAAGCCGATGTTCTGGCGCACCGTCAGCCAGGGGAACAACCCGTAGTCCTGGAAAACCATGCCGCGATCGGGCGCGGGGCCGTCCACCGGCCTGTCCCACATCAGCGCCTGGCCGGAGGTCGGGGCCTCGAACCCCGCGACGATGCGCAGCAGGGTCGATTTGCCGCAGCCCGACGCGCCGATCAGGCAGACGAATTCGCCCTTCGGCACGATCAGGTTGGCGTCGCGCAGCGCTTCGATCTTCTGGCCGTTCAGCTCATAGACCTTGCCCACGCCGCGGACGTCGAGGATCGGCAGCTCAGCCATGATGGGACGGGCTCCAGCGCAGCAGGCGGTTCATGATCGTCACGACGATGCGGTCGGAGATGAAGCCGGCGATGCCGATCACGATCATGCCGCAGATCACCAGTTCCGTGCGCGACAGCGTGCGACCATCCATGATGACGGCGCCGAGGCCCTGCGGCACGCCCGTCATCTCGCCCACCACGATGACGAACCAGGCGAGGCCTAGACCGAGCCGTAAACCGGTGAAGATCGACGGCAGCGCGGCGGGCAGCACCACCTTGAAGAACTGCGCCGTGCCGGTGCAGCCCAGCATGGACGCGGCTTCGAACAGCCGTTTCTCGACGCCCCGCACGCCGAACACCGTGTTGAGCAGGATCGGGTAGAAGGCACCCAGGAACACCAGGAAGAAGGCCGACCGTGCGCCGAGGCCGAACAGGATCATCGACAGCGGCAGCCAGGCGGTGACCGGGATCGGCCGCATCAGCTGCAGGAAGGGATCGAGCAGCGCGTTGACCGTGTCGTTGCGCCCGATCAGCAGGCCCAGCGGCACGGCGACGATCGCCGCCAGCGCGAAGCCGCCATAGACGCGCGACATCGACGCCAGGAGGTGGATGTGCATGGTCGCCGAGAAGGCATCGTCCCAGATGCCGCCCCAGACGAAATCGACCATGTATTCGGCGACATCGTACGGCGACGGGATCAGCCGCGAGGCCGAGGCCTTCACGCCGAAATGCCAACCCGCCAGCAGGATCAGCGGCACAATGAGCGCCAGCACCGTGCCGCGCAGCCGCTGCCACAGGCTGACGCGCGCCCGCGCCGGCGCTTCGCTGGCCTGCGTCGCGGCCGATGCGGTGACGCTCATCGCACCGGCCCCTACGAGGTGGCGACTTCGTTGGAGAAACGCGGATTGAGGAACTTGTCGAAATTCGGCAGGGCGCGGATCTGCCGCAGGCTCAGCATCTGCTCGGCATAGATGCGGGACTGGCGCAGCACGGTGTCGTCCAGCTTCCATGTGTATTCGACGTTGTTGGCACCCAGCGCCTGGTCCACCGCGGCGCGCGGCGCGCCCAGGATGCGCACGGTGGCGTCGGCGACCTCGGCCTTGTTCGCCATCATGAATTCGCTGGCGCGGCGATGGATGGTCAGCATGGTGCGCAGCAGCGCCGGGTCCTGGGCGATCAGCCCCTCGCTGGTGCCGAGGATCATGTTCAGCCCGCCCATCGGCGTGCCATAGGGGTATTCCACCAGCTCGCCGACTCCCGAGGAGATCGACAGCCCCGGCCCCGGTTCCGCACCGACATAGGCGTCGATGTCGCCGCGGGAGAGCATGGCGTGCATCTCGCCGAAGGGCACGCGGACCGCGGTGATGTCGCGCACGCTCATCCCCGTCTCGCGCAGGCGCTCCAGGGCGAAGACCTCCTGCGTCGAGCCCGGCCAGATGCCGACGCGCTTGCCGCGCAGGCCGGCGATGTCGCGGATGCCCGAACCGGTCTTGGCGACCACCCCCATGCCCTTGTTGCAGAAGGCACCGATCACGACGATCGGCTCCCCTGCCGCCGCGCCCAGCGTTGCGGCGGCGATGCCGAAGCCGCCGACTTCGACGCTGCGCGTGACCACTGCGTTCTTGCCGTCGGTCGGGCTGTCGAAGGTGATGATCTCGATGGTCAGGCCGGCGGGGGCGAAGCGCTGGTAGAAATGCGGCGTCATGGAATGGATCAGCCGCAGGGATCCGACCTTCACCGTACGCGCGGCTTGCGCGTTGGCGAGATGCGGCGCGGCGAGCGGCGACACCGCGACGGCGGTGAGCAGGTGGCGACGGCGGATCATGGGACGGTCTCCTTGCGATGCGGGCGTCAGGCGGTGGTGGGCGAGGCGATTGCGGCGAGGAAGCCGCGCCAGCCGCCATAGCGGGTGATGTCCTCGGCGCCGGCGAGGCCCTCGGGCTCCACCAGGAAGCCCTTGGGCGTGCTGCCGTCGGCCAGCTGCATGGTGCCGATGCACAGCGGTGCCGGCACCGAGGCGACGAAGCGGCCGAAGCCGTCATCGGGCAGGGCCCACACCTCGGCGGCGATCGAAGCGCCATCCCGCGCGGCGACGCGCAACAGGCCAGGCCGGCGCGGCGGCCCACCCGCCAGCGCGAACAGCCGGTAGCAGGGCCGGGTGCCGGCAGCGCGGCGGAACTCGCCACCCTGCGCGACCAGTTCATGGTTCAGCGGCAGGCCGGTCAGGTGCGCGCCGACGACGGCGATCTCGATCATGCGGCCTGGTTCTCCCGTGCGCCGGCGCGGCGCGCCGCGAATGCCATGGCCAGTGCGGCGAGTGCCGCATCCGACCCGCGCGGCCCGATCAGGGTGATGCCGGCCGGCAGCCCATCGGTCCGCTGCGGACCCGGCACGGCGAGCGCGGCGAGGTCCAGCAGATTGACGAAATTGGTGTAGGTGCCGAGTCGCGCATTGGGCCCGATGGGATCGGCCTCGAGTTCCGACAGCGTCGGGAAGTTCGGCACCGAAGGCACCGCCAGCACGTCGAAGCGCGAGAAGAATGCCTCCGCCGCGCGGCGATGTTCGGCGAGCCGGTACAGCCCGCGAAACGCATCGACCGCGCTGAAGCGCGCGGCGCCGCCAAGGATTGCTTCCGTCACCGGATGCAGCGCGCCGGGATGGGCGGCGGCGAAGTCGCCGAAGGCGGCGGCACGCTCGGCGATCCACGGTCCGTCGTACAGGAGCCTGGCCGTATCGAGCAGCGGCGTGATCGCCGCTTCCTCCGCACCCGGCAGAAGATCCCGGGCGGCGATCCAGGCGGCCCGGCCTGGCGCGTCGTCGATGTGCAGGTCGCCTGGCGCCGGCACGGCGATGCGAACCGGCGCGCTGCCGGGTTCCGTCCAGTCGATCGGGCGGCTGTAGGGGTCGGCCCCATCCTCCCCGGCGATGACGCGGAACACCGCCCAGGCATCCTCGACGCTGGCTGCGAAGACCGAGATGCAATCGAGCGTCCGGCAGGCCGGCAGCATGCCGCGCGACGACACCGCGCCGACCGATGGCTTGAGCCCGACAATGCCGTTCAGCGCCGCCGGCACCCGCCCAGACCCGGCCGTGTCGGTGCCGAGGGCGGCCGCGACGATGCCATGCGCCACCGCCACCGCGGAACCGGAGGAGGAGCCGCCCGGGACACGGGACGGATCGGCGGTGTTGCGTGGCACAGGATAGGGCGTGCGCACGCCCACCAGCCCGGTGGCGAACTGGTCGAGGTTGGTCTTGCCGAGGATCAGCGCACCGGCCGCACGCAGCCGCGCGACCGCGAAGGCGTCCTCGGCCGGGACATGGGCGAAGGCGGGGCAGGCGGCGGTCATCGGCCGCCCGGCCACGGCAATGTTGTCCTTCACCGCCACCGGGATGCCCCAGAGCGGGAAACGGACAGGGTCGAACGGCGGCAGGGCACCGGCTTGCGCCATCAGCACCGCTTCGGGGATGAGGTCGAGGAAGATCCCCGGATCGGCGACGGCGGCCAGGCGGCGATGCGCTTCAGTCACCACGGCGGCCGCGGTCAGGCCGCCAGCATAGGCCATATGCAGCGGGTCGACGCGGAACGGCAGGGCAGGCAGGTCCATGACCCGCAGATCAGCAAGACGCGTGCCGCAGCATATGGCCTATGCTGGCGGCCTGTTTGTATACAATGGTGCATGCAGATCGGGCTCTGGTCCCGATGGGATGCCGCTTTCGTGGGCGCTCGGGCCGCCAAAGGGTGCGTCGCCAACGGGCACGGCTTCGGCTGCCAGGGGGCGAGCCTGCGCCAGAGACGCGCTGCCCCGGCGCCAGGCCGACGGTTCAGCCCAGGCGGATCGGCGGTTGGCCGGCCAGCACGCCCCAGCTCCATTCCGTCGCCGCCAGATGCGCGCGCACTGCCGCCGCCGCCGCGGCCGCGTCGCCGGCCTGGATCGCTGCCACGATCGCCCCGTGTTCGGCATGCGAGGCCGCCAGCCGGTCGCGACCGCCCAGCTGCGCAGCGCGGAACGGCGCCAGGCGCCGCCGCGTCGCATCCGCCATCTCGGCGAGGTAGCCATTGCCGCAGCCGGCGTAGATCGCCTCGTGGAAGCTGACATTCGCGTCGCGATAGGCGTCGAGCCAGCCATCCTCGACGATCCGGCCCATGGTGGCGTGCTGGCTCGCCAGCCGCGCCTTGTCGGCCCGGCTCAACGCCACGGCGCACAGCGACGCGCAGATGGCTTCCAGCTCCGCCATGGCCTGGAACATTTCCGCGAGGCGACCGGGTTCGGGCCGCGCCACCACGGCCCCGCGGCGCGGGCGCTGTTCCACCAGCCCGGTCGCGGCGAGCAGGCGCAGCGCTTCGCGAACCGGCGTGCGGGACACGCCATGCGCGGCGGCCAGCCTTTCCTCCTCAAGCGTCGTGCCGGGCGGCAGGCGCCCGTCGGTGATCGCCTCGGCGAGCCCGGTCGCCAGGGTTTCGGCGCGGGTCGGGCCAGGGCGGCGCCGCGCCGCGCGTTCGGCGGGGTCGGCAAGCGCCGGGCTGACCACGAATGGCTTGGCGAAGGTTGTCATGGTCGGCACCTTGCATACATCATGCCGCATGCGACAGCCCATCGGTCCGGGCTTCAGACTGAACAAGCAGCGCCGCCCCCTCGTCGCACCATGCGGGGCGTCGCTTCCTGGAGCCTTCCATGCAGCCGCAGACCCTTGCCGCCCCGGCCACCAATATCGCTGCCGCCGCGGCCATGGAGGAACACGCCGCCGCTGCCGCGGCCATGCTGCGCCTCCTGGCCAGCGAAAGGCGGCTGATCGTCCTGTGCACGCTGATTGCCGAGGGGGAATCGCCTGTAGGCCGCCTGGCGGACCGCGCCGGCCTGTCCCAGCCGGCCATGTCGCAACATCTGGCGAAGCTGCGGGACGACGGGCTGGTCGCGACGCGTCGCGCCGGCACCACCATCCATTACCGGATCGCCGATCCGCGCGTCGCGCGGCTCATGACGACCCTGCACGATATCTTCTGCGCCGAGCCGGGTTGAGCAGGGCGGTACGCCGCGGCGCCATGCTGCGCGCGGGTGCCTGAAGCGCGACACGGGGCCGCAGCGCGAATGCGCGCCGTGATCCCGCCCGGCACCGACGGGTCCGTCGGCCCGGCGGATGCGCTCGGTCGGGCGGTAGGTTAACCGCCCTTTAATCAATTCGTCACTGTTCTGTGAGGGAGGCGACCCGGCAGGCGCCCTAATCGGCGCTTGAACCATTCCTGCCGGAGATACCCATGTCGGGGACGCAACTCAGCGCCACCACGCTTTTCACCCTGGCGAACACGGGTGCCAACGGTTCTGCCGCTCTCAACGCCGAGGTCGCGTCCTTCGATGCGGGGTCCGGCCTGCTGTTCGTCGCGGGCGGCGCCGGCATCGATGCGATCGACCCGGCGACCGGCGCGATCCTCGCGACCCTGTCGACCACATCGTATGGTTTCGTGAACAGCGTCGCGGCGCATGATGGTGTCGTCGCGATCGCTATCGAATCGGTGCCCAAGACCGATCCGGGCAAGGTCATCGTGCTCGATGTGGCGCGCAGCGGCGACTCTGTCACGCTGACCCTGCGTGACTTCGGTGGCTCCGACTACCTGACCGTCGGCGCACAGCCGGACCAGATCGGCTTCACCCCGGACGGCACCAGGCTGCTGACGGCGAATGAGGGCGAGCCGAATTCCTACGGTGCCGCCGGCAGCGTCGATCCGGTCGGCTCGGTCAGCATCATCGACATCGCGACCGGCGCCGTGTCCACCGCCGACTTCACCGCGTTCAATGGCCAGGCCGATGCGCTGAAGGCCGCGGGTGTGCGGCTGTTCGGGCCGGGTGCGAGCGTGGCGCAGGACCTCGAGCCCGAATACATCGCGGTCGACCCGAACGATCCGACCAAGGCGTATGTGACGCTGCAGGAAGCCAATGCGATCGGCGTGCTCGATATCCCGAGCGCGACCTTCACCGCGATCATCCCGCTCGGCCTCAAGGACCACGGCGTCGCCGGCAACGGGATCTCGGCGAGCGATACCGACAATGTCTTCGCCCCGGGCCTCTACGACAACGTCTCTGGCATGTACCAGCCGGACGGCATCGCCGCGGTCGATATCGGTGGCACCACCTACCTGATCACGGCGAATGAGGGCGATTCGCGCACTGACTGGCCTGGCTACAACGAGGAAGCGCGCATCTCGGCGCTGAACCTCGACCCGACCGCCTTCCCGGACCTCAACGGCAACGGCAAGGCCGACATCGTCGACGCGATCGGGCGCCTGACGGTCAGCATCGCCACCGGCGACACCGACAATGACGGCGACTACGACCAGCTGCACGTCTTCGGCGGCCGATCCTTCAGCGTCTGGACCACCGATGGCACGCAGGTCTTCGACAGCGGCAACCTGCTCGATGAACTGATCGCCACGCGATTCCCCGGCAGCTACGACGAGAACCGCGACGACAACAAGGGCGTCGAGCCCGAGACCATCAAGATCGGCCAGATCGGCAACGACACCTACATCTTCGTGGCGCTGGAGCGCGCCGACGGAATCGCCGCATTCCGCATGGACAGCGCGACGGATTTCACCTTCACCGGCTTCTACACGACCCCCGGCGACGACGCGCCCGAGGTCATCACATTCATCCCGGCCGAGGCATCGCCAACCGGCGAGGCGATGATCGTGGCGCCGAACGAAGGGAGCGCCACCACAACCGCCTATGCGCTGAACGCGACGTTCAAGCTGCAGATCCTCTCCTACTACGGAGAAAGCGGGCTGCTCGGCGTCGACACCGCGCCGATCATGGGCGCGATGATCGACAAGTTCGACGACGAGTATGCCAACACCCTGGTGCTTGGCGAAGGCGACAGCTACATCCCCGGGCCCTGGCTGATCGCCGGTGCGGACCCTTCGCTGAACGGCGTCCCGGGCATCGGCTCGACCGCGCTGGGCCGGCCCGATATCGCCATCATGAATGCCTTCGGTACCGATGCCTCGGCGCTGGGCAATCATGAGTTCGACCTCGGCTCGCCTGTCTTCAACGGCGCCGTCGCCGGGTCGGGTGCGTGGATCGGCGCGCAGTTCCCGTTGATCACCTCGAACCTCGATGTCTCGTCCGACAGCGCGGTGCGCGCGCTGGCCGATGCAAGCCTCGGCGGCAATGCGGCCAATGCCTATGCCGGCCGCGAGGTCGCGGCGATCAAGGGCAAGATCGCGCCCTATGCGATCTCGACCCAGGGCGACGAGAAGATCGGCATTGTCGGCCTGACCACATGGGAACTGCTCACCAAGACCTCGCCGAACGGCACCAGGCCGCTGGATGACGGGGATCCGAACACCTCCGACATCCAGGAGGTCGCGGCCTATCTGCAGGCCGCCGTCGATGCGCTGGAAGACCAGGGCGTCAACAAGATCATCATGGTCGACCAGCTCGACACGCTGGCGCGGAACGAGGCGCTGGCCTCGCTGGTCCATGGCATCGACATCATGGTCGCCGGCGGCGGGCATGAGCGTCTCGGCGATGCCGACGACGTCGCCCATCCCTTCAATGGCCACGATGCTGACTTCGCCGGCACCTTTCCGATCGTCGCGACGGACGCCCATGGCGACACCACGCTGATCGTCACCACCGACACCGAATACACCTATCTCGGCCGCCTGGTGGTCGAGTTCGATGCCGATGGCAGGATCATCCCCAGCAGCCTCAATCCCGCGATCAACGGCGCCTATGCCTCGACCGAGGCGGTGCTGCAGGAGGCCTACGGCACGACCGACAGCGCGGCCGAGATCATTGCCGGCAGCGCCATCGGCAGCCAGGTGCAGGCGATCACCGACGCCATCGACGCGGTGATCAGCGCCAAGGACGGCAACATCTTCGGCTACACCAACGTGTATCTCGAAGGCGACCGGGTGTTCGGCCGCACGCAGCAAGTCAACCTCGGCGACATCACCGCCGATGCCAACCTCGTCGCGGCGCAGGATGCGCTTGGCGATGGCGGGCTGGTGGTGTCGCTCAAGAATGGCGGCGGCATCCGCGCCTCGATCGGCTCGGTGAATGCGGATGGCGACAAGCTGCCGCCGGCCGCTTCCGACGTGAAGCCGGCGGGGGCGATCTCGCAGCTCGACATCGAGAATGCGCTGCGCTTCGACAATCGCCTGATGGTGTTTGACACCACCGCGCACGGCCTGTTGAACATCATGAACTTCGCCGCGGGCCTGTCCACCGGCCCCGCGCAGCAATCCGGCGGCTACATGCAGATCGGCGGGCTGCGGGTCTCCTATGACCCGGACAACGCCGCTGGCCACAAGGTGTCGAACATCTCGCTGATCGACGAGACGGGTGCGATCATCGCCCGCATCGCCGAGAACGGTGTGGTCAGCGCCGATGCGCCGGCGCTGATCTCGATGGTCACGCTGAACTTCACCGCCAATGGCGGCGACGGCTACCCGATCAAGGCCAATGGCGAGAATTTCCGCTACCTGCTGACCGACGGCACGGTCTCCGCCGCGGTCAACGAAGCGCTCGATTTCACCGCCGAGGCGACGATGCAGACGGTGGGCGCGAGCATGGCCACCGTGCTCGGCGAGCAGAAGGCCTTCGAGGACTACCTGCAGCAGAACCATGCGACGCCTGCGACCGCCTACGACGTCGCCGATACGGGCGCGGCGGGCGATACGCGCATCCAGAACCTGAATTTTGTCGCTGACGATACGGTGCTGGACGGCACCACCCTCACCGGCCGTGGCGGCGCGGATTCACTGGCGGGCGGCATCGGCGACGACCTGATCCGGGCCGGCGCCGGCAATGACACCGTGCTGGGCGGTATCGGCAATGACAGCCTTGCCGGTCATGCCGGGGACGACAGCATCCTCGGCGGCAATGGCGCGGACAGCATCACCGGCGATGGTGGTGCCGACACGTTGCACGGTGGCGGCGGCGCCGACAGCCTGGCCGGCGGCAATGGTGCGGACCTGATGGATGGCGGCGCTGATGCCGATCGCCTGGATGGCGGCAATGGCGCCGACACGCTGCTCGGCGGCGACGGCGACGACATGCTGGTCGGCGGCGCGCTGATCGACAGCCTGGTCGGCGGCGCCGGCCACGACACGCTCGACGGCGGCGCGGCCGGGGACGTGCTGGATGGTGGCGATGGTGCAGACCTGCTGCTTGGCGGCAATGGCGCCGACATGCTTCGCGGCGGCGCCGATGCCGATACGCTGACCGGCGGCATCGACAACGATACGCTGGAAGGCGGCGACGCCGGCGACCTGCTGCAGGGCGAAAGTGGCAGGGACCTGCTGGACGGCGGCGCCGGTGCCGACACGCTGGATGGCGGCGATGGCCATGACACGCTGCGCGGCGGCGAAGGCGACGACCTGCTCCGCGGTGGCGCCAACCTTGATCGCCTGGACGGCGGCGCAGGGAACGACACGCTGGATGGTGGCGCGCATGCCGATACGCTGTCCGGCGGCGCGGGCGACGACGTGCTGACCGGCGGCGCCAGCACCGACCTGTTCATCTTCGGGGCCGGCGGCGGGTCGGACATCATCACCGATCTGACGCGCTACGACAGGATCCTCATCGAGGATGGGCTGACCGTAGCAGGCCAGTCACTGGACGATGTCGGCGGCGGCGCGGAGCAGGATCTTGTGCTGACGCTCAGCGATGGCGGCCTGATTACACTGCTTGATATCCAGGTCTTGCCGCCCGGCGTGCTGACCTTCGCCTGACGCCTGAGCGGGCTTACGGCGCCAGAGCCGCTTCCGTTCGCCCGGGCTCACGGCAGCGGCTCCAGCCCCTGTGTTTTCCAGTACCTTCACCCGATCAGGTGGTGCCACCTGATCGGGATCTGCGCTAACCCTCTTCCGCCCCGCACCACAGCCCGATCAGCGCGGCGATCACCGCGACGCCGCGCTTGTAGTCGGCAACATCGACCCATTCGTCGCGGCCGCCATTCTGGGTCAGGTCGCCACAGAGCGGCCCGAGTCCGACGCAGGGAATCCCCGACTGCACCATCGGGTTGCGGATGTCGGAGGAGGTGTGCAGCGGGTTGATCTCGGGCGCGGTGCCGGTGCCGAGCAGTACCGCTTCGCTTGTCGCGGCCCACAGCGGATGATCCTGCGCGACCTCCGCGCCGGTGACGCCCGAGACATAGACAAGCTCAGGCGGATGGGCGCCGAGCCTCGCATCGGCCGCGGTCGCGTCGCGCAGCGCCGCTTCCAGTTCGGCCTGGACGTCCGCCAGCGATTCACCGGGCGGGAAGGCCAGCGCGCAGAACAGCTGCACCGCCGGCGGCACGCGTGACGCCCGGCCATCGCCAAGCGCACGGATGTCGCCGATCAGCAGGTTGGTGGAACGCCCGATCGCGGCTTCCAGCACCGGATGATGCACGCGCGCGCCGCGCCGCGCATCGAGCGCCCGCAATGCGGCGATCACCGGCGGCACCAGGTCGACCGGGTTCACCGCAAGATGCGCGAAGGCCGTGTGCCCCGGTTCCTGCGTCGGCGGGGCGGTGCCGCGCAGCACGATGCGGAAAACCAGCTGGCCGGGGGCCAGCGCCTTCACCTCCCGCATGCCGATGCCGGATTCTGCGGGGTGCAGATACACCGCCGCATCCGCGCCGATCCCGCCATGCAGCAGCGCGTGCACGCCGCGCGCATGGCGCTTGGACGGCGTGCTGGCAAGGATGACGTCGCCCTTCGGCTTCAGCCCGGCATCGCGCAGCACGCGCACCGCCTCGACCATCGTCGCCACGCCGGCGAGGTCATCGGCCACGCCCCAGCCATGGATGCGGCCGCCGTCGATCGCGCCGGCGAAAGGGTCGTGATTCCAGCCATGCTGCGGCTGGAAGGCCTCTCCATCGGGATGGGCGAAGAAGATCACGCTGCGGCCGCCACCGGTGCCGGGCAGACGGGCGAGCACGGCAACGCGTTCATCGGTGGCGATCGCCGACTGGTCGGCGAATTCGTCGCGCAGCCGGATCTCGGCGGGGCGATAGCGGCGGTGTTCCACCACGCAGCCGGCGGCGGTTGCGGCCTCGGCGAGGCGGGCCTGCACCGCGTCCTCGCCCTTCTGCTGCAGGCCGATCAGTTCCTGCAGGAAGGCGACGGAGGCGTCCCCGCCGGCTTCGGCGGCGGCGGCCACGCGCGCGACGACATCGGTCCCGGACATGCAGTATCCCTTGTGCTTGTCGCCCGATGCTTCGGCAGGCGCAGTCTGGCGTCAAGCCATGCCCCGCGGCATCCTGGGCGCGACGGGGTGGGGGGGCTGCGGGCGATGCGCTTGGTGATCGGCGGCAAATGGTCCTCGACCTGGACGATGCGCGGCTGGCTTGCCTGTCGCCTGTCGGGGCTGCCTTTCGAGGCCGAGACCCTGTTCCTGTCCCGTCCCGACAGCAAGGCGATGCTCGCGGAAGCCTCCCCAACCGGGCTGATTCCCGTTCTGGTCGATGACGGCTTCCTGGTGACCGACACGCTGGCGATCGCCGAATACCTCTGGGAGAAGGCGCCAGGGTGCGACATATGGCCGCGCGGGCTGAAGGCGCGGACCGCGGCGCGCATGTCGGCCGCCGAGATGCACGCGCATTTCGCCGAGCTCCGCGCGGCGCTACCCATGAACCTGGTCAAGCGGTGGCCGATCGCCAACGGCATACCGTCCAATGCGAAGCTGCTGGGGCGGCCTGGTGTCGCGCCGCAAGTCGCCCGCGTGCAGCAATCCTGGCGCGACACGCGCGCTGCCTGGGGTGCGGATGGGCCGTATCTGTTTGGTGCGCGCTTCTGCTTCGCGGATGCGATGTGGGCGCCGATGGCGTCGCGCTTCCGCACCTATTCCGTGGTGCTTGATCCTGATGCGCAGGCCTATGCCGATGCCGTGCTGGCGCATCCGCTGGTCGCCGAATGGATCGCTGGCGCCCAGGCCCAGGCGCGCGAGATCGGCTGGGAGGCGTGTGTCGCCTGGCCGTGATCAGCCCCTACCGCATGGCGGCCTGAAGCCGCGCGCGGTGGTCGTGCGGGGCGGCCCCTGCCATGCTGCGGCTCCGGGAGAGAACATCGCCATGATCCAGACTGGCCGCGACGGTGGCTGACACCATTCTCGATTCACGTGCTGCCTGGCTTCGGCTGCTGGCCATCGTGGCGATCTGTGCCATCGGCAGCGTGCCGCTATGGTCGGTTGTCGTCATCGTGCCCGCCGTGCAGGCGGAATTCGCCACGGCGCGGGCCGGCGCGGCGCTGCCCTACACCATGACGATGGTCGGCTTCGTGGTCGGCGGCGTGCTGATGGGGCGGCTGGCCGACCGCTTCGGTGTGATGGTGCCCGTGCTGATCGGCGCGGTATCGATCGGGCTTGGCGGCATGGCGGCGGCGCTGGCGCCGAACCTGTTCCTGTTTGGCCTCGCCTATGGCGTGCTGCTGGGCTGCTTCGGCGCGGCCGCGGTGTTCGGGCCGCTGATCGCGGATGCATCGCTGTGGTTCGTCAGGCGGCGGGGCATCGCGGTGGCGCTGGCGGCATCGGGCAACTACCTGGCCGGCACGGTGTGGCCGCCGGTGCTGCAATGGGGCGTGGATACGATCGGCTGGCGCTGGACGCATCTGGCGATGGGCGCGTTCTGTTTTGCGGCGATGGTCCCGCTCGCGGTGCTGGCGCTGCGTCGGCGGGCGCCGATGCCACCGCCACGCCCGGTGGGGGCCGCGCCATTGCACGCGCGGCCGCTCGGGCTTTCGCCGAACGTATTGCAGGGGGTGATCGGCGCGGCGGGGGTGGCATGCTGCGTCGCCATGGCGATGCCGCAGGTCCATATCGTCGCGTATTGCGTGGACCTTGGCTACGGCGCGCAGCGTGGGGCGGAGATGCTGTCAGTCATGCTCGCCGCCGGCATCGTGTCACGCCTGGTATTCGGCGTGGTGATGGACCGCATCGGCGCGCTGCGGACGCTGGTGCTGGGTTCGGCGTTGCAGGGGCTCGCGCTGTTCCTGTTCCTGCCTGCGGACGGGATGGTGGCGCTGTATGCCGTCAGCGCGGTGTTCGGGCTGTTCCAGGGCGGCATCGTGCCGTCCTACGCGATGATCGTGCGGGACAACTTCCCGCCCGAGCAGGCCGGTACGCGCGTCGGCATCGCGCTGTCGTCCACGCTGGTGGGCATGGCGCTCGGCGGGTGGATGGCCGGGGCGATCTTCGATGCGACGGGGTCGTACCAGGCGGCGATGTGGAACGGCATCGCTTGGAATCTGGTGAACCTGTCCATTGCGGTCTGGCTGCTGATGCGCGCGCGGCGCTGGATGCTTTCGGGTGACGGCGCCGTGCCCGCCCGCGCCTGACGGCGGCCGCGGCCTCGTTCTCACGGGCATGGCCCGAGGTTCGGGACACTGGGTTTCCCGCCGCGCCGCTTGAGGGTCGGCGCCCCCGCCGAGCTTCAGCCTGGCGCTTCTAGTCCCTTCGCCCGCAGCGCGTCCGGCGTGCACAGCGCCGCCACGGCGTCGAGCAGCGCCGCGCCGTGCGCCGTGCCGGTGAAGGCCGCGCCCGAGAACACCGCGATGGTCTGCGCCCCCTCCGGCAGTGGGCCGACCACGTCGATGCCCTGTACCTCCATCAACTCGCTGATCTGCTGGAAGGCGATGGCGGCCTCGCCGGTCAGCAGCTTCTCGGCGGTGAACCCCTGCGGGATGACGATGGCCTTGGCGTTCACGGCATCCGCGATGCCGAGCCGTTCGATCAGCCCGGCGAAGAAGATGCCGCTCGCCCCGGCGCGCGAGTAACAGAGCGAGGGCACGGCCAGCAGCAACTGGCGCAGGGCATCCACCGTCGCGATGTCCGGATGCGGCGTGCCCGCCTTCACCGCCAGGCCGACGCGCGAATGGGCGAGCGGTCGCGCGGTCATGCCATCCAGCACGCCCTCGGCGGACAGCGCGGCGACGGCTTCGGCGGTCAGCACCGCGGCATCGGCGCGCTCGCCGGCGCGAATGCGGGTTTCCAACGTCCGGGTCGGCGCCAGTTCCACCGTGACCCGCGCGCCAAGGGTGGCTTCCAGCGCCGGCGTGGCCTCTCGCAGCAGGCCGGCGAGGGCGAGGGTGGACATCAATCTGGGCATGGTTTCCTCCGCGCAGCCGCAGGGTGGCGGCAACGGCCGGCTTCGTCCACCAGCCCGCTTGACCTGGCGCGCCCGCCCGCGCGACGTGATGGCCGAACCCGAGATCGCAGGCCCGCCCATGACCCTCCGCTTCGTCGAGATCACCGCCCCCCGCCCCGACAGGGAGAGCCTTGCCGTGCAGCATGCCGCGATCGATGCGCTGCTGGATGCCGGGGATCGCGCCGGGGCGCTGGCGGCGTGGGACAGGGCGAGGCGGGACTACGAGACCTGGTCGTCGCTTGTGCATCTGAAATTCGCCCAGGACACCACCGACAAGGACGCCGTCGCCGCTCGCGAATATGCCGATGCGCTGGCGCCGGAGGCCGCGACGCACGAGACCGCGCTGAAGCGCCGCCTGCTCGCCGATCCCGACCGCGCCGGGCTGGCGGCCCTGGCGGGGGCGCATGCGGTGGCGCTGTGGGAGACCGACATCACCGCCTTCGACCCCGCCATCGCCGCGGAGACGGAGGAGGAGAGCCGCCTGTCCGCCCGCTACACCGCGCTGCTCGCCGGCGCGAAGGTGACCGTGCAGGGGCAGGAGGTGAACCTGTCGGGCCTCACCCCCTTTGCCGAGGATCCTGATCGCGCCATCCGCCACGAGGCTGAGGCCGCGCGGTGGGATTTCTTCGCGAAGAATGGCGAGGAGCTGGATTCCATCTACGACCAACTGGTGACGCTGCGCACCGGCATGGCACGCAAGCTCGGAGATGCGACCTTCACCCCGCTCGCCTATCGCCGCATGCGGCGGCTGGACTACGGCCCGGCGGATGTGGCGCGGTATCGGGAGGGTGTCGCGCGGCATGTCACGCCGCTGGTGGCGCGCATCCTGGAAGCGCGGCGCGCGACGCATGGCTGGGACCGCCTGTGCTACTGGGATGAATCGCTGATCGACCCGGCCGGCAATCCGAAGCCCGCCGGCGACCACGACATTCTGGTGATGGCGGCGCAGGAGATGTTCGCCCGCATGGACCCGCGCCTGGCGGATTTCTACGCCATGATGCGGCAGGGTGGGTTCATCGACCTGAAGAACCGCCCGGGGAAGGCGGGCGGCGGTTTCTGCACGTCCTTCCCGAATGCCGGCGCGCCCTTCATCTTCGCCAACTTCAACGGCACCCACAACGACATCGGTGTCTTCACGCATGAGATGGGCCACGCCTTCCAGTGCTGGGAGAGCCGGACGCAGCCGGGCGTGGACTATCTGTGGCCGACCATGGAGGCGGCGGAAATCCACTCCATGGGCCTCGAATACCTGACGCATCCGCATATGGGGTTGCTGGTGGGCGATGCGGCGGCGGACCGGTATCGCGCCATGCACCTGGTTTCGGCGCTGGCCTTCCTGCCCTATGGTGTCTGTGTCGATCACTTCCAGCATGAGGTCTACGCCAACCCCGATGCCACGCCGGCAGAACGCCACGCGATCTGGCAGCGGCTGGAACGGCTGTACATGCCGTGGTCGGATTACGGCGACCTGGCGTATCCGGCGAAGGGCGGGCGCTGGCAGGCCAAGCAGCACATCTACAATTCGCCCTTCTACTACATCGACTACACGCTGGCGCTGTGCGTCGCGCTGCAGTTCTGGGTGTGGTCGCGGCGTGACCCGAAGGCGGCGCTCGACGCCTATGTGGCGCTGTGCGGGCGTGGCGGATCGATGCCCTTCCAGGGGCTGGTGGCGTCCACGGGGCTGACATCGCCCTTCGCCGAGGGAGCGTTGGAGGCGGCGGTTGCCGAGGCGGCGGCGGTGCTCGGGCTGTAGAGCGCCTTTAGATCGGATGGCGCCGGCCCAAACCCCCATCCGCGATACGTCGCCGGGTGGCCGGGTCGGCGTGCGGGACGGTCGCCGATCCAGCCTCAGCGAACGATGTCGGAGCCGCCTTGTGGCGCCAACGGCGCCAGCCCTGCCTCCATCGGTGCCACCGAATCCATAGGCCGCGCTGCCGATCCGGGATGGCGGGGCGACCCGGTGGCCGCCCCGGCGCGATCGACGCGCCATGACCGCCCGACCGGGCTGGGCCGCCCCGCCTTCGGCACCGCATGCCGCGGAGAGCGGCCGATCCGCCGTCACGTCTTGCTGCAATGCATCAGATTTGCTAATGCGAGTCACTCTCAATAGCGTTGTCATGCCGGTTGACTTGATTGAACTGCGGGAGTCCCCAGCAATGTCGTCCCGTCCCTTGGCGCCAGGCTTGCGTGCGCTGGCGATTGGTCTTGTCGCTTCCAGCCTGCTCGCTTCCACCGGTGGTGTCGGCGTCGCGCAGCAGGCGCCCGCCGTTGCAATGGATGGCGCTGCGCCGGCAAGGCCCGCCCCGCAGGCCGCCTCCGCACCGGCCGACCCTGGCCCGACGGCCATCGCACCCGGCGCGGCATCCGCGACCGACGGTGCCGCACCCGCCGCCGAGGGCCCGGCCCCTGCCGCGGATAGCCCAGCGCCCGGCGCGCACACAGCCGCGGCCGCACCTCCGGGAGCCGCTGCCGTGGCCCCCGCGGACGGCGCCGACCATTCCCTGCTCGGCCTGATCCTGCAGGCCGGGCCGGTGGTGAAGGCGGTGATGGGGATGCTTGTCCTCGCCTCCGTCATCGGCTGGGCCATCATGGTCGAGAAGGCGATCCTGCTCGGCCGGCTGCAGCGTGAAGTTCGGCTGTTGTCCAACGCAGGCGACCCTACCGCGGCGAACGGCGAGGGCCTCGCTGCCCGCGTCCAGCGCGCCGCCGCCCGCGAATGGGCCGAAGGGCGCGACCACGACGAAAGCCGCGGCGAGTACCGCGAGCGCATCGAGCGCGCGATGCGCGAGACGCTGACCGCGACGATGCGGCGCGTGCAGTCGGGCACCGCCTTCCTTGCCACCACCGGTGCCGTCGGCCCCTTTGTCGGGCTGTTCGGCACCGTCTGGGGCATCATGGGATCCTTCCAGGGCATCGCGCAGATGCGCGACACTTCGCTGGCCGTCGTCGCACCCGGCATCGCCGAGGCGTTGCTGGCGACTGCGATCGGCCTATTCGCCGCCATCCCGGCGGTGATCGGCTACAACCGCATCGCCCGGCGCCTGGCCGGGCTGCGCGCGGATGCGCTGGCCGCCATCGCGGCCACGGGCGCGCGGCTGTCCGGGCGGCCGCCGCGCGGCGGCAACCTCGCCCGCGCGGCGGAGTAGCGCCATGGCCTTCTCGATGAGCGGCGACGGCGACGACGACGAAGCCGCCCCGATGTCCGAGATCAACGTCACGCCGCTGGTGGATGTGATGCTGGTCCTGCTGATCATCTTCATGGTCGCCGCGCCGATGATGACGTCGGGCGTGCCGGTCGACCTGCCGCGTTCCGCCGCCCCGCGCGTGGCGAACCCCGCGCCGCCCGTGGTTCTGACAGTGACGCGCGAAGGCTTCATCCACATCGGCGACGACCGCATCGAGGAGATCCATCTTTCCGAGCGCCTGATCGCGATGAAGGCGGCCAATCCGGAACTGGCCGTTCATGTCCGTGGGGACCGCGTCGTGCCCTATGGCGAGGTGCTGCGCATCATGGGGCGGGTGACCGCGGCGGGTATTCCGCGCGTCTCCCTGATCGCGGAAGCCGAGCCCGGCGGGGCCGCGCGCTGAGTGATGGCGATGCCCCAGCGGAAGGCCGATGTGCCGGTGCCGGACGTGGCGGGACCCGAACCCGCCGCGAGACGCGTGCGCATGGTGGCCGCCGGCGCGGCGGTGCTGCTCCATGGTGGGCTGGCTGGTCTGCTGCTGCTCATCGCCGGCGCCCCACCGACCCCTGCGGCGCCGCAGGAGGTGCCGCTGATCATCGCGATGGCCGAGCCCACCATTGAGGAAGCCCCTGCGCCGCTGCCCGAACCCGTGCAGGCCGAGGCCCCGGCGTCGCCCGCGGAGCCGGAGCCAGTCGCCGAGCCACCCCCGCCGGAGCCATCGCCGCCCGAGCCGCCGCCGCCCGAACCCGCCACTGCGGAACCGCCACCGCCGGACCCCATGGTGCCCGAGGCGCCGCCACCCGAGCCGGCCGCACCAGAACCGCCGCCACCCCAGCCGATGCCGGAGGAACCACCGCCCCCCGAGCCCACGCCCGAGCCGCCACCACAGCCGACGCCGCCGCAACCGGCTCCGCGCCCGCGGCCCGCGCCCAGGCCAGCACCCCCGCGTTCCGCCCCCGCCGCCCCGGCCGCCGTGGCGCCGGCGGCACCGTCGACGACGCCGGCAGCGCCCTCACGCGCTGCAGGGCCGCCACCTTCTTACCTCCAGGCGTTGGGCGCGGCGCTGGAACGCCAGAAGCGCTATCCGGAAGCGGCCCGGTCGCGGCGCGCGGCGGGCGTGGCGATGCTGCAGTTCACTGTGATGCGGGACGGCCGCGTTGCCCGCTGGACCATCACCCGCAGCGCGGGCGATGGGGACCTCGACCAGGCGGTGGAGGCGATGATCCAGCGTGCCAGCCTCCCCGCCATGCCAGCGGACATGCCGGGCGACAGCCTAGTGATCACGGTGCCGGTGCGCTTCCAGGTCCGGTAGGGCTGGCTCGGGTCAGGCCGGAGTACCGATCGGACGATAGTCCGCATGGTGGAAGATTGGAGGGGCGCCGCCCCTCCAAGCCACCCCGCCAGGGGGCAACGGCCCCCTGGACCACGGAGTCCTGGTGCCTTGTGCGGCGGCCGCGACGGGTCCGGCCTCACGAGAGGCCCGCGGGCCCTTGCTAACCAATGCCTGGTGCCGAACGGGAGGGGCACGTCTCAACGAGGGAGGGTGCGCCGCGCGCGACGCCCGGCCGACAGCCGTGCCCGCCAAAACGCTGCGTCGTGTCCAGCACCTCCGCCGCGCCCAGCGCCAGAAGACGGCATTCCAAAGGCCCCCTGGCCTTTGGTGGGGGAGGTCCGGAGGGGGCAAAGCCCCTTCCGGTCTGATCCACCTTACTTTTGCGCGGGCCGGCCAGCGCCCCTCCAGCCGCGCTACCCCTGCGTCGCCGGCTCGCCCAGTGACAGCATCAGCCGGTTCGCCCAGTTGAAGAAGGCGGCGCCCTGGATGACGTCGGCAATCGCCAGGTCGTCCATCCCGCACGCCCGCAGCCGCGTCACATGCTCCGGCCCGAAGGTCATCGGGATGGCGGTCAGCGCGACGGATGCGGCGACGACGGCGTTCCAGCGCTCGCCGAGATCGGTGCCCACGCCTTCGGCCAGCAGCCGGTCCACATCGGCTTCGCGCTTCGCGTAGGTGGCGGCGAAGCGCGCATGGACGGAGGCGCAGTAGATGCACCCATTGAAGCGCGACACCGCCGCGGCGGCGAGTTCGCGATCGGCGCGCGGGGCGCCCGCATCGGTGTTGTAGAAGATGTCCTTGTCGGTGCGCGTGCGGTGTTCCAGCGCGTCCGGGTCACGTGCCAGCAGGCGGAAATAGTCGGACTTGGCGCGGTTGGCGTCGACCAGCGCGGAGACGTGGCGCTCGGTCAGCTCGGCTTCGGCGAGCGGTTCGACCCAGGGCAGCCAGTCGAGCATGGCGCGGGTGAAGGCGACGGGGGCAGCGGACATGGCGGGGGCCTCCGGGGTCAGGGCGTCGCGGCGAGCACGGCGAAGCCGGCGACGACGCGGATCTGAAAGGCGAGGAAGGAGACGAGTTGCGACAGGGTGACGATGCCGTCCTTGGTCCAGCCGGCTGCCATCAGTGGCGGGAAGCGGTCGGGCGCTGCGTCGCGGGGGTGGAACACCAGGTAGTGCGCATGGGCGAAGGCCGCCGCCAGCTTTGGCCCCAGCGCGGCCGCGACGGGTGCGGACAGCGCGAAGACGGGGGCGGGCGTGTCCTCGACCGTGAGCGGCCCAGGCGGGTAGGCGCCGGTCGGGCCGCTGGCCTGGGTCTCGGTCACCGCCTTGGCAACGGTGGCAGCCAGCGCCGCACCGCCATGCTGGGCGAGGCCAGCGGCATAATGCTCGGCGGTGGCGCCTGCGCCATGCAGGCCGGCGACATAGGCAGCAATGGCGAAGCGTTCGGCGATGCTGACGGTGCCGGGGTCGTCTGGCAGCAGCAGCGCGCGGTAGCTCGCCTGGGCATGGGTGCGTGCGGCCGGGCGCCGCGCGCGGGCCGCGTCCAGCGCCGAACCTGGCACGACGCCGGCCAGCGCGTCGATCACATCCGTAGCGTTCTCGGTCATCACTGCTTGCTTCCTGTGCGTGTTCGTCAGCCGCGGCGGCGCGTGGCCGGCGCGCGGGCGAGGCGGGACACCATCAAATCGCCATCCGAGGCCATGCCGCCGCCCTGTCCGCCGCGGCCGTCGCCGCGATCACCCCGCCTGGCCTGGAACGCCGCCGCGCTTCCAGGTCAACACCAGTACGTCGCGACAGGATGGCAGCGCGGGATCGACAGGCGCCACCGGTGTCACGCCATGCCGCACCCGCGGATCGTCGAGCATCGCGGTGTCGAGCGGATCGCGCAGCACGAATTGTGCCAGGCGATGGCCGTCATCATCCTCGATCACCGTCTCGCCGCCCTCGAGGTTGGTGCGCGCGATCATGGTGATCAGCACGCAATCCACGCCGTCATGGTGGACGCCTTCGGGCGTCGGGAAGCCGGGCGCGCCGGCAGCGGCTTCGATGCGGAACTGGTGGGCTTCGACGAACCAGGGCTGCTGGCCGTGCAGCGCCTCCGCCGTCGCACGGCCGAGGTCGAGCAGCGCGAGCAGCGGCGGCGACCCGGCGACGTCATCCTCCATCGCCGCGAACCAGCGGTCGACGCCGCCATTCAGCGCGTTGTGCACCACGGCCTGGAAATGCGGCCGATGCTCGCCGCGCACATGGCCGGGCACGCCGGGCTCGGCCGAGAAATTGGCGATGCGACGGCGGCGATAGCGCCCGCCATCGCGCATGAAGGCGTCCGTCTCCAGCCTGCTCCAGGATTCGAAGAAGGGCGCGAGGGCCTCAGGCCGCCCGGCCTCGCCCATCAGCGAGGCCAGCATCGCGCCCGGCACCCGCGCGAAGCCACGCGCGGCGACCTCGGCCAGCGGCCCGGCCGGCGCGGTCATGACACGCTCCCTTCGCCGATCGGCGGCACGTCCCTGGTCATGCCTGCCAGCACCTCCGCCACATGACGCACCTTCACCGGACTGCCCTCCCGCTTCAGCCGCCCGGCCATATTCAGCAGGCAGCCCAGGTCGCCGGCCAGCAGCGTGCCCGCGCCGGTGGCGACGATGTCGTTGCACTTGTCGGACACCATGCGCGTCGAGATGTCCGGATACTTCACGCAGAACGTGCCGCCGAAGCCGCAGCAGATCTCGGGATCCGCCATCTCGGTCAGGCTGAGCCCCTCGACCGAGGCGAGCAGCGCGCGCGGCTGCGTCTTCACGGCCAGTTCGCGCAGGCCCGAACAGCTGTCGTGGTAGGTGACGTGGTCGTCGTAGCGCGCCGCGACCTTCGTCACGCCCATCACGTCGCGCAGGAAGGACACCAGCTCATGTGTGCGTCCGGCCAGGGCTTCGGCCTTGGCGCGGTATTGCGGGTCGTCCTCGAACAATGACGGGTAGTGGTGCGAGATCATCCCTGCGCAGGAGCCCGATGGCGCGACAACGTGGTCGTAGCCGCCGAAGGCGTCGATCACCTGTCGCGCCAGGTCGCGCGCCGTTGCGCGGTCGCCGGTATTGTAGGCCGGCTGTCCGCAGCAGGTCTGGACCGGCGGCACCTCCACCAGGCAGCCCGCATCCTCCATCAGGCGGATCGCGGCGAAGCCCACCGTCGGCCGATAGAGATCGACAAGGCAAGTGACGAAGAGGGCGACGCGAGGCTTGGTCGTGGACATGGGCGGAAGGATAGGATTCTCCCGCCCGCGGGGACAGTCCTTGATACCTGTGCGCGGCGCAGGCCCGTCATTCCCGGCGAAGGGCCGGGCCGTTCAGTTCAGCCGCTGCCGCAACTCGGCCACCAGCAGCCGCATGCGTTCCGCCGCCGGGCCCTCCGGCACCAGTTCCAGGAAGCGGTCGAGACAGGCCAGCGCCGCGCCGATGCGGTCCAGCCTCTGGTTCATCAGCCCCGCCTCGCGCCACAGCGCCGCGGCATCGGGGGCAAGGCGCAGCATGTCCTCGGTGCAGGCGAGCGCGGTTTCCATCGACCCGGCGCGCAGCCGCCGCAGCTTGATGTTGTTCTGCAGTCGCAGCAGCACGTCGCGCTTGGCCATGGGCCGCAGCAGGCCGGGGCGCAGCTCGGCGTTTTCCCCTTCCACGCGCTTGAGCAGGGCGCGCAACGCAGGGGCCTCGAGCGCCGGGCCGCCGGCGAAGACGTCGACCACGAGCTGCCCGTGCGAGCCTTCGAGCGCGATCAGGAAATGGCCGGGAAAATCGACGCCATGGGCGCCCCAGCCGGCGGCTTCGGCCGCATGCAGCCACAGGATGCCCAGCGCAACCGGCAGACCGCGGCCGCGTTCCAGAACGCGGATCAGGTTGGCATTGGCAAGGTCGTCATAGGTCTGTTCATCGCCGGCCAGGCCGAAGCTGCCATGCAGCACCGCCACCAGGACCGCGCGGCGGCGTTCGAGGTTCCCGGCATCGGCCTCGGGGTCCGCCGTCGCAGCCTGCACCGCGGCGCGGGCAATGGCGGTCAGGCGCTGGGCGGCCGCCCGCCAGTCGGCTTCCGGCGCATCGACGCGGGCAAGCTGCAGCGCCACGGCGGCGATGTCGAGTTCGGTGTCGGGCAGGCTTCCGGCGGCGGCGATCGCGGCGCGGGCCTCATCCTGGATGGGCAGCGGCATTCCCCCAGTGTCGCGGCGACGGGCGGCGCCATCAAGGCGCACGTCAGGCAAGGTTTCCGCTCGCGTCCGATCAAGCATGCGTTACCATGCATCGGCGACGCGCGGGGCCCGGGACGGCGGCGAGAACGCAGGACGAAACAAGGAGCGCCATGACGAGCCGCAACCACCTGACGATGTTGGCCACGGCCCTTTTCGCACCGCTGGTGCTGGCCGGGTGCGGCAGTGCGATGAGCGATTCCTCCGCCCTGGGCAACGATCCCCGGCCGCCGCCCTATTCGGGCAGCATCGCCTTGACCTCCGACCCCGTCGGAGCGCGCTGCGTCCTGACCAACATGGCAACGAACGGCCAGGTCGCGGCGGTGATCACCCCCGCCATGGTGCCGCTGCCGCGCGGCACGGCCGCCATCCAGGCGACCTGCAGCGCGGCCGGCAGTATGGACACCACCGTGGTGATCCGCCCGGTGCGTGACTTCGCGTCCGGCATACATCACCCGCAGCCGGTCGGCAGCGGCATCGCGCAGAATGCGCTGGCGGTGCAGACCGGCAGCACGCGTCGCTACAACGACACGGTCGTGCCGCTGCCGCCGCAACCCTTCGCTTCGGCCGCCGCGCTGGACGCTTGGTTCGCCGATCGCGCCGAGCAGATCCGCCAGGCGGCGGCGCCCGGTATCGCGCGGGCGCAGCGCAGCGCCAATGCAACCATCGACACCGCGGACACGCTGCGCGGGTATCTGGCCGAGGACCTGGCGCGGCTCGACCGGCAAAAGGCGGCAGCGACGGTGGCCGCGGCCACGCCCGAGGCGGCACCCGCGCCGCGCCGGCGGCGCTGAGGAAGGTCGGGGGAGGGACACCTCCCCCGAATCCCCCTCCGTTCTTCGTCATTTGGAGACCGCCCCTGGTGGGCGGCGCCGGGTGACGGAAAAAGCGGAGAGTTTGGGGAGGCAGCGGCGTTGCGACGCAACGTCGGTGGGTGGCCGGGCCGGGGTGGTCTCGCCCCGGCCTTCTGGAGCGCGCTGCGTTCGCATACGCCCACGCCACATGCTCCGGCCTTAGGCGGTGATGACGACTTCCCTGGATGTGGGGATTCCCCCCTGATGAGAAGGCGTGATTCAAGGCTGGCTTTGGAGCCGAGGCCTGGATGAACGTTGATCCTGATGCGTTGCGAGACGATCAGTGGGAGCGGCTGCGGGATCTGATACCTGGAGGCCGCGCTGGGCAGCGCGGTCCGCGATGCGACAACCGGCGCTTCGTCGATGCATTGCTGTGGATGGTGCGCTCGGGTGGTCGGTGGCGCGACCTCGCCACAGCCGCCTCGCTTATCCGGCTTGGCGCGTGGCCGCCCTCGATCGAGGATGCGCGTTGATGACCATCGCCACGAACCGCGCTCTCACCGTTGCCGTGCTGGGCACGACGCAGACCCTGTCCTGGGGATCGTCCTACTATCTGCCCGCCATCCTCGCGACGCCCATCGCGGCGGAGTTCGGCCTGTCGCGCGCCACCATCTTCGGTATCTTCTCCCTCGCGCTGCTGCTGACGGCGGTGCTCGGCCCGGCGGCCGGACGCGCGATCGATCGGCGCGGCGGGCGGGATGTGTTGGCGGTGTCGAACGTCGTCTTCGCGGCCGGCCTGGTCATGATGGGCCTGGCCCCGGGGCCGCTGGTGTTCTGCCTCGCCTGGGCGGTGGTCGGCGTGGCGATGGCGATGGGCCTGTATGACGCCGCCTTCGCGACGCTGGCCGGACTCTATGGCAAGGAAGCGCGCAACAGCATCACCGGCATCACGCTGATCGCCGGCTTCGCCAGCACGGTGGGTTGGCCGACCTCGGCGCTGATGGAAACCGAATGGGGCTGGCGCGGCGCGTGCCTTGGCTGGGCGGCGCTGCATATTCTGGTCGGCCTGCCGCTGAACCGGCTGCTCATCCCGCGCGTGCCGCCACCGGAAAAGGCGGCGGTCGCCGCGGCTGGGGCGGGGCCGGCGCCGCGCGTCGCCGACATGGCGCTGCTCGCCTTCGTGCTGGCGACAGCGGGTTTCAGCGCCTCGGCGCTCGGGGCGCATCTGCCTGGGCTGCTGCAGGCGGCGGGCGCGACGGCGGCGGCGGCGGTGGCGGCCGGGGCGCTGCTCGGCCCGGCGCAGGTGGGCGCGCGGATCCTGGAGTTTGGCTTCCTGCGCAAGGTCGACCCGATGACCTCGGCGAAGATCGCCGCGGCGGCGCATCCGGTCGCGGTCGCCGTGCTACTGGCGGGTGGCGCGCCGATGGCGGCGGTCTTCGTGCTGATCCACGGCGCCGGCAACGGCATGCTGACCATCACCCGCGGCACCCTTCCGCTCGCGCTGTTCGGGCCGGTTGGATATGGGCACCGGCAGGGGCTGATCACCGCACCGGCACGCGCCTCGCAGGCCTTCGCACCGTATTTCTTCGGGCTGCTGGTCGATGCGGTGGGCACGCAGTCGCTGCTGCTGACGGCAGGCTTCGGGGTGGCGGCGGTGGTCGCGCTGTTCGTGCTGAAGGCGCGGATGGGGTGATGGGCAACGGTGGCGCGCCGCCCTATGCGCGCTGGAATTCGGACGAAGGTTGGAGGGGTTTCACCCTTGCAAGCCACCCCCCCCCCCTCAAAGCACGGTGGCCCTTCGGAAACCAGCACCTGGTGCAGGGCATGGCGGCCAGGAACAGGGGCTGGCGTGGCGAACCCGCCCGCCCGGCGCCAAGTCGAGGTTCCCAAAGGCCTTAAGCCTTTGGTGAGGTGAGCCCGAGAGGGGCAAGGCCCCTCTCGGTTCCGCACGAAGCCGTAACCCTATCTCGGCAAGGTCTCGACGAAGTACTCGTAGTTGTCGGCATTCTCCGCGGCGCGGGACGCATTCTCCTTCGCCAGCGCCAGCGCGCCGTTCGGGCGGTACGCATGGTCGCGCGTATTGGCAGCGATATGCGATCCCTCGTGGATCAGGATGCCCCAGCGCGCATCCGTCCCTTCCATGCGGGCGCGGAAATACGGAGCGCACAGGCCAAGCACCAGGTCGCGTTCGCGCGCATAGGCGAAGCGACCGCCCGGGCAGCCGGCCGGGTCGTTGCAGCGGACATCCAGCCCGGTCATGTCGGCCAGCCGCGCCGCGGTCAGGTCCAGCGTGATGCCGATCGTCTTGCGCGGTGCATCGCCGAACCAGCGGGCGATGTGCGCGTGGTCGGGCTGTTCGCGCACCAGGCGGATTGCGGCGGCCAGGCGTGTGCGCGCCTCGGCCAGCGCGTCGTCGATCAGCGCGCGGTGTTCGGGCGTGCAGGCCGGCCCGGGTATGTCGGCGGCGGTCAGCACGGCGGGCGGCGGCTTGTCGGTGGGCAGCGGGACCTGAAGCACCTGCCGATTCGCCTCGGCAGGCGGCGGCTTGGTGGTCGGCAACTCGGCCGGTCCGGCGGCCATCAGCAGCAGCGCGGCCGGCAGGATCGGGATCAAACGCTTCATCGTGCTGCATCCTGCCATGGCGCGGGCCAAGCCGCGCCGAAATCCTTCACCCCCGCCGCCGGCGGGCGCCGCCGATCAGGGCCGCGGCAGCGTCTCGACGAAAAACATGTAGTTGTCAGCGTTCTCCGCGGCGCGCATGCCGTTCTCCCGCGCCAGGGCCAGGCTGGCGTTCCGGCCATAGACATGGTCGCGGGTCTCGGCGGCGAAATGGGTCGCCTCGTGGACCAGCATCCCCCAGCGCGTCCCGGTGCCGTCCATCCGCGCGCGGAAGAAGGGTGGGCAGACCCCGATCACCTGGCCCTCATCGACGCGGTAGGTGACGGCCGGCCGGCCCTGCGCATCCCGCAGGACGTGCGACAGGACCTGGACATAGGCGCCGACCTCCGGGCGGCAGCGGCCAGGATCGTTGCAGTGGATGTCGAACCCCGCCGTGTTTGCGAGCCGTGTCGCCGACCTTTGCAGCGTGCCAAGGACCAGTTGGTGCGGGGCATTGCCGAACCACTGCCGGATATGGGGATGGTCCGGTGTGTCGCGGACCAGGCGCACAGCCGCCGCGAGGCGCGTGCGCGCCTCGACCATGGCCGCGTTGAACACCGGGATGTGCTGGATGGTGCAGACGGGGCCAGGGACTTCGGCGAGCGCTGCCACCGAGGACACGGGCCCGGCCGCATAGGGCCGGACCTGCGGGATGCCGCCGAGCGGCTGCGGCTTCGCGCTCGGTCCCTCGGCCAGGGCAGGCGGCGCGAGGAGGAGCAGCGCGGCCGCAATAGGCCCTGACAGCCCCCGCAGGGACATCGCCATCCGATGGGCGACCGCAGGCGGTGGTGTCACGCCCCGTCCCGCGGCCCGGCGGCAACGGCGGCGAGCCCCGCCTCATCCAACACGAACAGGAACGCCTTCTCGGTGTCGTAGGACACCAGGTTCGACGCCCGCCACGCATTCAAGATGGAGATGATGCTGCGCGTCGTCGCCCCCAGCAGGTCCGCGAGGTCGCCCTGGCGGAACCGTGCGGCGAGCCGCACGCCGCGATCCGTCTTCACGCTGTCGGTCTTGAGCAGATAGACCACCTGCCGCGCCAGCCGCACTTCCAGCGGCGCGAAGGTCGCATCCTGCAGCAGCCCGAAGGTCCGCCGGAGTCGGGCCGACAGCACCCTTGCCAGGGCGAGCCCAAGTGCGGGCTCACTCTCGGCGACCTCCAGGAAGGCGGCGGCGGGGATGCGGGCGAGCTTCACATCCCCCTGCACCAGCGCGTCGGCGCTGCGCGGGGACCCGTCCAGCACACCAATCTCGCCGAAGATGTCGCCAGTGCGGAAGACCTCGACCATCAGGCGCTTGGCCGCGCTGTCGGGCACCCCGACGCGCACGCGCCCGCGCCCCTCCAGCACGGCATAGACTGCGTCGGGTGGGTCGCCCTGGGTGAACAGCGGCGCGCCATCGGCGGGCGAGACGCGACGCGCGCCCTCGGCCAGGCGCGCGAGCGCGGCCGGCGGCAGGGTGCGCAACAGCGTCATGTGGCCAAGTTCCTCGGCGAGGCGCGCGTCGCTCATGCCATGTCCTCCTCGAAGCCCGAGCGCCGCAGCGCATACAGTGGCAGGGACCCGAAACCCTTGGCCGTCGGGATGCGGCCGGCATATTCGCAGGCGAGGCCGGTGCCGCGCGGCAGCAAGGCGACCTCGCAGGCGAAGGCTTCCGTGGCGAAGATGCGCCCCGGCGGCGTCACCGGTTCGATGCGCGCGGCACGCGTCATCGCCCGGCCGGAATACTTGTCGGCCCGCTGCACGGCGTCGTGCACCGGCAGCATCGGGCCGAAATCCAGCGCGAAGCGCGGATGGATCGGCGGCTCCTGGACTTCCAGCGCGGCGCGCATGTCGAAGGCGCAGGCGGCGGCGTCGGTCACCTGCTCGAAGGTGATCTGCACGGCGTCGCCCCAGGCGTTGCGATAGGTGGCGGGGTGGCGGTCGAGCGCCTCACCCATCGCCACCAACGGGCCGTCGTAGAAGCGCGCGAGACCCTCATCGTCCAATGCGCTGAAGCGCGGCAGGTCGCCGAACAGCACCGCCATCGCCCGGCGGCGGGGCTCGTCCGGCGGCTCCGGGCTGCCGTTGCGCGGCCAGGGCCAGCCGAGGAACAGCGATCGCCCGCCGGCCGTCGTCCAGGCCGTGACATCCGCGCCGGTGCCGGCCGCCCCGCGTGACGGCACGCGGTCCCAGGCGGCGACCTGCAGCGCGTCCCCGTCGCGGTGGCGGGCATGCAGCCTTGCGAGGCCCATGGCGCGCCGCGCCGCCATTGCCAGATGCAGGTCGTCGCCGGGGAAGGGCCGTTCATCCAGCAGCTGGATGCGCACCCGCGCCAGCAGGGCACGATAGCGCGGCACCCAGCGTTCCCCGGCCGGCAGCACGGACGCGGCCTCATAGGTATCGGCGTCGCAGGGCAGCACCACGGTCGGCGTGATGCCGGCGCGCAGCAGCGCCTCCGCCGCCAGGATGTCGAGCCCCGCCGCCAGCCCGCCAAAGGCCATGCCGACATGCTGGGCGGCGATCGTCGCATCGAGCGTCGCGGCGATCAGCCCCTCGATCGCCAGGTCGTCCTGGCCGGGCTTCGGCATGTGGCCGGTGTAGTGCAGCACCGCCGGGATGCGCAGCGCATCGACGATGGCTGGCGACACGCCGAGCGCCAAGGCTTCCCGCCGCAGCTGGCGCCGGGTCGTGGCGCGGGCGGACAGGTCGGATGCGGCGCGCGCCTCCGCTTCCTCGAGCGCGCGGCGGGCGCCGAGTTCCCGTCCGGCGAGCAGCAGGGCCTCGGCTTCGGTCGCGGCCGACCAGTAGTCGCCGGAATCGCGATGGTTGCGCAGGACCGCCTCGGCAATGGCGGCCGCGCGGGTGCGATCACCGGCCATCAAATGCAGGGCGGCGGCGTTGACGCCGTGCCAGCCCTCCCAGCCGCGGCGCCACAGGCCTTCGTAGCGCTGCGCCGCTTCGGCCAGCAGCGGGCCGCGCGCGGCCGCCGGCTGTTCGAAGGCGCGGTCCTTGATCAGCCGGGCGCCGAGGGCGGCGATCTCCGGATCCGATTCAGCATCGAGGCGCAACTGGTGGAACAGGTCGAGCGCCCGGCCGGTGGCCCCGGCACGCGCAATCGTGAGCGTGGCGCGGTAGCGCAGCGCCGGGTCGTCCGGATGGTCGGACAAGGCAGCCATGGCCCTGTCATGGGCCGATAGGAGGAGGCCCTCAGCCTCCAGGGCAAGGACCTCCGCAAGGGAGTCGGACATCGGTTCCTGCCGCGCGGATGGCCTGATCCTAGAAGGCAGGCGCCGCGCCGGGCAATCTGTGACGGTTGTGCAAGGTTGCGGGGGCGGTCGCGTGGGGCGCGCGGGATGGTCGCGCGGCGCGCGCGGGATGGTCGTGCAGGGTGCGCGGGATGGTCGTGCCGGCGCGTCGTGTGACGGTTGGTGCATGGCGCGTCCGCCCTGGCTGTGCCAGAACCCGGTCGTTCCGGACGCCGCCCATGCCGCATGACGTCTTCCTGAGCTATGCGTCACCTGACCGCGCCGCCGCCGAGGCGATCTGCGCGGCGCTGGAGGCGCGCGGCATCCGTTGCTGGGTGGCGCCGCGCGACGTCCCCGCCGGTGCGGATTGGGGCGAGGCGATCCTGACCGCCATCGGCCGAGCCCACGCCATGGTGCTGGTGCTGTCGCGCAGCACCGCGGGCTCGGTCCATGTCAGGAACGAAGTCGTGACCGCGGTCTCGCAATCCCTGGCCCTGGTGCCGGTGCGGGTCGAGGATTGCCAGCCCGGCGGCGCTCTCCGACTGCACCTGGCCGGATCCCATTGGGTGAACGCCTTCCCCGCGCCGGTGGACCAGCACGCGGATGTGCTGGCCGCGGGCGTGCGCCTGGCGCTCGCGGCGGATGCGACCATTGAGATCCCACGGGCCCAGGCCGCGGCGCTGGTGGCAGCGGCGCGGGCGTCTCATGCGGCCGCGCAAGGGCGCCCGGTGGCGCCGCCTCCGGCCGCCGCCATGGCGCGGCCCTCCCCGCCGCCTGCTGCGCGCAATGCGTCCGCGCCGGTGCAGGCTGCGTCACCGCCGGTGGCCAAGGCGGCGGCGGACCCAGGCGTGCCACGCAGGCGAATCGGGATGGGCGTTGCGATTGGTGTCGGTGCAGCCGCGCTGCTGGTGGCGCTCGGCATCTCGGCCTGGTTGCTGGAGCCCCGCCTGCGTAGGCTGCTGGGCGCGGCGGCCGATGCGCCGGTCGCCATCGCCGATTCGGCACCGGCATCAGCCGCCGCGGCAGGGGAACCGCCGGCCCTTGCCGAATTGCCACCCCATCTGGCCGCTCGCCTGGTGCTGCCGGCGCCGCCAGCGCCGGCGCGGACGGATGATGGCAGCGGTGCGCGCGCCCTGGCGCCGAACTCCTCCCTGGCCGGGCTTGGCGGGACCATCGCGCTGCCCCAGGCCGCCGCTCCGCCGCCGGTGCCGCGCTTCACCCAGGCGCCGCCCGTCCCGACACCCGGAGCAGCACGCGCGCCCGACCTCGCGCCACCGCCGCCGGCATCCGCGACGCGGGTGATGAATGTCGCACGCGACACGATCTCCAGGCTTTTCGTGGCGCCTGCCGGCGCGGGCGTGGGGCGTGAGGATTGGCTCGGCAATGCCCAGATCACGCCCGGCAACGCCGTGCAGATCCGCGCTCCGGACGGGCAGGGTTGCGTCTTCAACATCCGCGCTGTCTATGTTGGCGGCAGGACCGAGGATCGTCCGGGGGTTGATCTTTGCGCGGCGCCGGAACTGCGTTTCGAGGGGGGCAAGGGCGCTGGCGCGGTATCGTCGCGCTGATATTGCTCGCCACGCCGCTGGCGGCGCAGCAGGACCCACGGCCGCGCACCTTCATGCTGATGAATCTCGGGCCCGGGACGATCGTCGCGCTGGAGCTCTCGCCGGCGGGGCAGGCGCGCTTCGGGCCTTCGCTGATCGGCCGCGTCGAATTGCCGCCGGGCAATGCCTTGCATGTCACGCCACCGAACGGCTCCAGCTGCCTGAACGACCTGCGCATCCGCTGGCTGGACGGGCGCGCCGAGGAGCGCGCGCGGGAAGATCTCTGCCAGGCGCAGCGCGTGCTGCGCCTCACCTCGCCATCCCCCTGAAGGACGCTTCGTCGCCATGACCCAGGACTGGACCGCGCGCGCGGGTACGCGCTTCACCACCGAAAAGCGGCCCGCCACGGGCACGAAGGGGATGGTGGTGACCAACCATCCGCTCGCCTCCGCCGCGGGGGCGGAGATGCTGGCGGCCGGCGGCAACGCGGTGGATGCGGCGATCGCCGCGTTGTTCACGCTGACCGTGGTCGAACCGATGATGGTCGGCCTGCTCGGCGGCGGGACGGCGCATCTGCGGCTGGCAGATGGCACGCACACCATCATCGACGGCATGGCCTCCTGCGCCGCCGCCTCGCGCCCCGACATGTTCGCGCCGGCGCAGCCGGACAATCCGCGCAACCTGGAATCGGTGGGCCGCACGAATACCGTGGGTGGGCTCTCGGTGGCGGTGCCGGGCAACCTCAAGGCCTGGTGCGAGATGCTCGCGCGCTTCGGCTCCGTCCCACTTGCCGATGTGATGGCGCCGGCGATCCGCCATGCCGAACGCGGCTACCGTGCCACGCCCTACCTTGTCGAATGCGCCAAGGAAGCGGCGCCGGACATGGTGAAGGACCCCGCCATCGCCGCGCTGTACGTGCCGGACGGCATGGCGCTGAAGCCGGGCCACCGCGTCGTGCAGTCCGACTATGCCGACACGCTGAAGACGATCGCGAAGGAAGGCATCGCGGCGCTGGACGGCGCGCTGGGGCAGGCGGCGGCCGATGGCATCGCGCGGGCCGGCGGCATCGTCACCGCCGATGACATCCGGGGCTACCGCACCATCGAGCGCGCGCCCCTGCGCGGGCCGTATCGCGATGTCGAGATCGTGCTGCCGCCACCGCCGGCCTCCTCCGGCGTGCATGTGCTGCAGATGCTGAACATGCTGTCGGGCTGGGACCTGCGGGCGATGGGTTTCGGCACGGCGGATACGGTGCACCTGGTCGCCGAATGCCTGAAGATCGCCTTCGCGGACCGCGCCGCGGCCTCCGGCGACCCGGCCTTCGTCCAGGTGCCGGTGGAGAAACTCACCTCGCCCGCCTATGCCGCCGAACGCCGCGCGCTGATCGACATGGCTCGCGCCCAGGCCTGGGGGCCGGGTGTCGCACCGGAAAGCCCGAACACCACGCATCTGACGGTGGCCGACGGGGAAGGGCGCGTCTGCTGCTTCACCCAGACGATCAATTCCACATTCGGGGCGCGCTTCATCGTCCACGGCACCGGGATGATCCCGAACAACTACCTGGCGACTTTCGATCCCCGTCCCGGGAAGGCGCTGTCGATCGCGCCGGGCAAGCGGGTGACGACCTCGATGGCGCCAATGATCGTGCTGCGCGGCGGCAAGCCGGCCTATGCGCTGGGCATGCCGGGTGGGTTGCGGATCTTCGGGTCGGTCATGCAGGGCATGCTCAACCTGGTCGACCACGGCATGGCGCTGCAGGAGGCGGTGGAAGCGCCGCGGCTTTGGACGCAGGGCGATGCGCTGGAACTGGAGCCCGCCTTCGGCGAAGCGGTGCGTGCCGACCTTGCTGCGCGCGGCCACGACATAGCGCGCATGCCGCATGTGGGGGGCGGGATGTGCGCCATCCGCTTCCACGATGACGGCGTGCTGGAAGGGGCCGCCTGCTGGCGGGCGGACGGGACGGCGATCGGCGTCGGCGGTGGGCTGGCGCGGGAGGGCGTGCGCTTCTGGCCGGATGCGGCCGGGCCGCGGTGAGCGGCAGTCGAAGGGGGTCTGGCCCCCTTCGAGCACCCCTCTCGCCAACGGCCAACGGGTCTTTGGAATGCCGGGTTCCGGCGCCACGCGTCATACCAGCGGCCGAATTCTTCGCCCCTTGGCATCGGCTTCGGCCTGCCCTCGGACGCGTCGTGCCGAAGGCACGCCCATGGCGTGACGCGCAAACCTTCGGTTTGCCTGGCTTTCGCCAGACGACCGGCGGGCCGCCTTCGCGGCCTCGGCACGGGTCAACGACTCGTGCCATTGGTATCAGAACCGCGCGACCGCCCGCACCCCGATCAAGGCCGCGTTCGGCAGCGGTTCCGTCGCGCTGCGCCGGTCGTCGGGGGTGCGTGCCGCCGGGTTCACCACCAGCTGCGCCAAGGGCTGGAGCCACAGCCGGTCCGGCAGCACGGCGAAGGCGTAGTTCACCTCGATCAGCGTCTCCCGATTGCGCACGGGAAGCGGGTTGCCGAAACTGGTGCTGTCGCGGTCGAAGCCGCGCGCCGCGCTGCCGACCTGCGCCGAGGACACGCCCAGCGCGGCGGCATCCCCGTGCCGCCCGAAGGAGTTGCGCCAGACCAACCCGCCATCGACCTGCAACGACACGAGGTTGCGGTCCGAAGGCTGCGCCAGGGCGCGGATATAGGCCATGACGGCACTGCCCCCGTCGCGGGCCAGCACGGTCTCCAGCACCGTGTAGAGGCCGCGATCATGCCCGTACCGCCAGGGAATGCCGGTCGATTGCGGACTGGCCAGGGACTGGCCGCGATCGTCGTAGCGCGGCGAATTGAAGCCGCCATTGTGGTACCAGAAGCCGAGCTTCGCGACCCAGGGCCGCGGGCTGTGGGCATCCGGCCTGGTGCCGCCGGTGGTGGCCTCGGCGATCATCAGCGCACCGCCGGCGGTGCTGAAGGTGATGCCGTAGCGGTTGTGCTGCTGGGATGTCGTATCGACCCCATAGCGCCCGCCCGGATTGCCCGAGAAGACCGCCATGCGAAGCCCGGTGCCTTCATCCGGCGCGCCGAGCGAAAGCCTGACGGCGGGGGAGGGCAGCGGATAGCCCGGCCCGTTGCCCGGCAGGTTGTTGGCGAAGGCGACCGGCCAGCCGAAGGTGCCGCTGACCAGGTTCACCGCCCCTTCGGCCACGGCGAACTCGGCATCGGCGGCGAGCTGGCCGATGCGCAGGGATCCCCAGTCGCCGAAGGCTCGTTCGATCCAGAGTTCGTTGAGGCGGAACGTCGTCAGCGCCTCGATGCTGCTGGCGGCGGCGAAGCCGCCGATGCGGTGGGCGGTGACCTGTTGGCCGAGGATCAGGAAGGTCGAAGCCTGGAATCGCCAGCCTTCGAGGCCCGCCAGCGCATCGAGGTCCACGGCCAGGGTCGACTGCGTCTTGCTGATGGCAGCCGCGCCGCGCCGCACGCCGCCACGCAGGTTGGCGATGGCGTCCAGCGTTTCTTCGTTGCTGAAGCAGATACCGTCATGCAGGGCGGTGCCGTTGCAGTGGTCGTCCGCTTCCTCGGCATGCGCCGTGCCGGCCAATGGAAGGGCGCAGGCGATCAGGCAGGGGAGAAGGGAGCGAAATCGCATGCTGACCTGACTATAGGGGCGGTTGGCCGGTGCCGTCCCGCTTTGTCGCCGGCGCGGCAAGAGACGGTTCGGTGACGGCAGTCCAACGGATCCCGCCGCCCGGATGCCGCGAGCGTGCCTTGACCGCCAGCCTCCCCTTTGCGGTCCGGGACCGCTCCGTGAGGCGCTCCATCGGACCGCAGCCCTGGCTGCGATCCGCGAGTGCGAAGCGCGACCGCGCCGGGACACCTGCCTTTCCCCGCGCGCGACAGTTCGCGGCACCAACGCAAGGGCCGCGGACGCGGCCCGCCCGCCGTCCAAGGACATTTCCGTTCGCACCGGCTCACGGCACTGTCTCCAGCGCATTGCTCTCGCGAGCATCTTCTCCCGATCAGCCAATTTCGACTGGTCGGAATCCGCTCCGGGGGTTCAAAGCCCCTTCAGAACCGCGCCACCGCGCGAAGCCCCACGGTCACGGCATTGGGCAGGGACTGCGTTGGGCTGCGCCGCTCATCCGGCGCGCCGGCCGCCGGGTTCAGGATCAGCTGAGTCAGCGGCTGGATCCACAGCCGGTCGGGCAGCACGGTGAAGGCGTAGTTCAGCTCGACCAGCGTCTCCTGGCTGCGCACCGGCGTCGGGTTGCCGAAAGCGATGCTGTCGAGGTCGTAGCCACGGGCCCCACGCCCGATCCGTGCCCAGGACACGCCGAGCGCCGCCGCATCCCCCGACCGTCCGAAGGGGTTGCGCCAGACCAGGCCGCCATCGACCTGCAGCGAGACCAGGCTGCGGTCGGGCAGCTGGGCCAGGGCGCGCAGATAGGTCATCACCGCGCCCTGGCCGTGACGCGCCAGCTCGCTTTCCAGCACCGTGTAGACGCCATGGTTGTTGCCGTAGCGCCAGGGCTGCCCATCGGACAGCGGACTTGCCAGCGGCAGCCCATTGTTGTCGGTGCGTTGCGAGTTGAAGCCGCCATTGTGGTACCAGAAGCCGAGCTTCGCGACCCAGGGCCGTGGGCTCTCGTCATCGGGCCGGGTACCGCCGGTGGTGGCCTCGGCGATCATCAGCGCACCGCCCGAAAAGCTGATGACGGTGCCGTAGCGGTCATGCCGCTGCGGGTCGGTGTCGGGTGCATAGCGGCCGGCCGGATTGCCCGCGAAGATCGCCAGCCGCAGCCCGGTCCCTGCATCCGGCTTGCCGAGCGTGAGCCGCGCCCCCGGCCCCGGCAGCGGGTAGCCATGGCCGGTACCCGGCAGGTTGGACCCGAAGGCGACCGGCCAGCCGAAGGTGCCGCTCACCAGGTTGATCGCCCCTTCCGCCACCGCGAATTCCGAATCAGCCGCGAGCTGGCCGATCCGCAACGAACCCCAGGCACCGAATTGCCGTTCGATCCACATTTCGTTCAGGCGGAAGGTGGCCAGCGCCTCGATATTGCTGGCCGGTGCCATGCCGCCGATACGATCGATGGATACCTGCTGCCCCAGCAGCAGGAAGGTGGAGATCTGCGCCGTCCAGCCGTCGAGCCCTGCCAGCACGCCGAGGTCGGCGGTGAGCTGGGTCTCGGTCTGGCTCATGCCCGCGATGCCGCGGCGCACGCCCCCGCGCAGATTGGCGATGGCGTCGAAGGTCTCGGTGTTGCTGAGGCACAGCCCCCGCAGAAGGGCCGTGCCGTCGCAGCCATCGGGCGCGCCCTGCGCCCGCGCCGTGCCGGGCAGCAGCAGCAGCAGGACCAGGGCGATCAGGCCGGCGACGAGGTGCGACGACACTCGGCGACACGCTGTGACAGCCACGGCACTCGATACCCGCGGACCGCCGGGTCAGGCCGTTCGTCCGTCCTGCGCCACCAGCCGGTATCCCAGCCCGCGCACCGTCTCGATCGCCGCGCCCGCGGCACTGTCCGCGAGCCGGCGACGCAGCCGATGAACGTACACCTCGAGAGCATTCGGTCCGACCTGGCGCTCGAAGCTGACCAGGCGTTCCTCCAGCAGGTCCTTCGCCACCGCACGGGGCAGGGCGTTGAGCAGCGCCTCCAGCACCACGCGTTCGCGCCGTGGCGGGTCGAAGGGCCGGCCATCGATGGTGATGGCGCGCGTCAGCGGGTCGTAGGACAGCCGCCCGCAGGTCACCGCATTCGGCCGCACCGACCCGGTGCGCCGCACGGCGGCATTGATGCGCGCGACCAGTTCCTCGAGTGCCACCGGCTTCACAATGTAGTCGTCGGCGCCGCGGTTCAGCCCCTCGACGCGATCCTGCAGGCCGCCACGCGCGGTCAGCACGAGCACGGCCGGCGTCGCATCGCCGCCGCGCAGCTGGCCCAGCAGGTCGAGACCCTCGCCATCCGGCAAGCCGCGGTCGAGCAGGATGGCGTCGAAGCGGCTGCTGCGGCAGGCGGCGGCGGCATCCTCGAAGGTCTCGACGATGTCCACGGTCCAGCCCGCCCGTCCGAGACCCTCGGAGAGCAGCTCGCCGAGCCGTCGATTGTCCTCCACGAGCAGGAGCCGCATTGCCGGCTCATGACGCGCACGGGAGCAAGTCTTGTCAACCGGGCTGGACGGCACGGGGCCTGCGCGCCCTATGCTTGGCGCGGCGCCCCGCCGCGGGGCGCGGCGAGGATTCGCGACCATGCATGTCACCCCCCGCTCGCTGCTGGGGCGGCTTACCATCACCTTCGCGGTGATCTCGGTGGCGGTCACCGCGATGGGCGCCGCCATGGTGTTGCGCCAGGTACGGCGTGCTGTCGATGCCATGCATGAGGTCTACATGCAGGCGGTGCTCGATCCGTTAACGGAGCGGCTGAGATTCGCCGGCACCCGCAGCCTGCAGGATCCGCTGCCGGCGCAGATCACCGCGCGGCTCGATGCCGTCGGCGGATCGGTCAGCTACGTCGTGACGGATCCGCAGGGCCGGTTGCTGGTGGCTTCTCCCCGCGCCCGGCGCTGGCTGCCGCGTCCCGGCCTCGGCGAGGGGGAGGAAGACGACTTCTTCCGTATCGAGGAACCGGGCAGCCGCTTCTGGGGCATTGCGCGCCAGGTCGAGACGCCGGAAGGACCCGTCTCGCTGCAGGTCGGGCAGGACATGACCAGCCCCTTCGTGCTGCTGGACGACATACCGGGTGCGACCTTCACGCCGATCCTGACGCTGCTGGGCGGCGGTGCCATGGTCCTCCTGATGGCCAATCTGGGGCTGACGCGGATGCTGCTTCGGCCGCTCAATGTCGCTGCCGCGCAGGCCGCGGCGATCGGTCCCGCCAGTTCCCGGCGCATCGAGGCGGCGGATATGCCTGCCGAGGTGCTGCCGCTGATCCGTGCGGTCAACGGCGCGCTCGACCGGCTGGATGAGGCGCTGGGGCGCCAGCGCCGCTTCAGCCACGATGTGGCGCATGAGCTGCGCACGCCGCTCGCCATCCTGACAACCGAGCTCGACCTGATGCCGGACGGCACGGCGATGCGCCGGCTGCGGCGCGATGTCGACCACCTGGCCGAGATCGTCGACCAGTTGCTGGAGAATGCCGAATCGCGCCCGGCCTCGCCCGAGGAGGAGGTGGACCTCGTGGCACTGTGCGACGAGGTGGTCGAACGCCTGTCCGCGGCCGCGCAGCGGTCGGGCCGCAGCATCGCCCTGGACCGCCCGCCCGGTCCGCTGTGGGTGCGCGGCGATGAGGGCGAATTGCGCCGCGCCATCCGCAACCTGGTGGACAATGCGCTGACCCACACGCCGGAAGGCACCGCGGTGCTGGTGCGGGCGCTGGCACCGGCCACGGTGGAAGTGGCCGATCGCGGCCCCGGCGTGCCCATGGCGCAGCGCGCCCGGGTGTTCGAGCGGTTCTGGCGTGCCGACCGCACCAAGCGGCAGGGGTCGGGCATCGGCCTGTCCCTGGTCTCGGAGATCACCGCCCGGCACGGCGGAACCGTCACGGTGCGGGATCAGCCGGGTGGCGGAGCGGTGTTCGCCATCGACCTGCCGCCGCTCGCAGGAATCTGACGCGACGTAAGGTCGATGAAAGGCGCGGCTGCCATACAGCAGCCGAAGCCTCCGCCGGTCCGGTGCGCAGGCTCTCGCTTTGAGGTCACCGCATGAACGTCATGACCAACCCGCCGCCCGTTGGCCCGCATGCCGGCGCTCCCGTCTCCGACGTGGCTTCCTCCTCGGCCATCGACGCGGCGCCGGCATCCCCCCCCTCCTGGCGCCGACGGGCGGCGATCGCGGCGGGCGTGGCGGCGCTGGCCGTTGCGGGCTTCGCGTACCTGACCATTGAGAAGTCCGAGCATGCCGAAGCGCCGGCGCGCCCTTCGGCATCCGCGGCGCAGCCCGCCGACGGATCCTTCCGCCTGGCCGACAATGAAATGCGGTCGCTGCGAATCGAACCCGTCCTGCTGCGCGACTTCCGCACCGAGCGCTTGGCCGAGGGCCGCATCTCCTATGATGAGGACCGTTCGACGCCGGTCTTCTCCCCCTACACCGGCCGCATCCTGCGCGTGATGGTCCGCCAGGGCGACGTGGTCGCCGCCGGCCAGCCGCTGTTCGAGATCGAGACGACCGACCTGGTGCAGGCGACCAATGACCTGCTCGCCGCGGTGGACAATGAAGGCAAGGCGCGCACGACGCTGGAACTGGCGCGGCGCAATGAGGCGCGTCAGCGCGAACTGGTGCAGATCCGCGCCGCCGCCCGCCGCGACCTGGAACAGGCCGAGGCCGACGCCGCCAATGCCGCCGCCGACCTGCGCGTCGCCGAGACCGCGCATGCCGCGGCGCGTGACCGCATGCGGGTGCTGGGCCGCACCCCGGACCAGATCACCGAGGTGGAGCGCACGCGCCATGTCGATGCGGTGATCGCGGTCGCAGCGCCGATCGGCGGCACGGTGGTGCAGCGCCGCGCGGGCGCCGGCCAGTGGGTCAATGCCGGGGCGACCGACCCGGTGGCGACCATCGCCGACCTGTCCACCGTCTGGCTGGTGGCGGCGGTGCGCGAGATGGACGCGCCCGACATGCATGTCGGCCAGCCGGTCGAGGTTCGCGTCAATGCCCTGCCGGGCCGCGTGTTCCAGGCACGGGTCTCGGCGATCGGTTCCTCGCTCGACGCAACCAGCCGGCGCCTGCCGGTGCGCGCCGAGGTGCAGGACCCCGACGGCGTCCTGAAGCCCGAGATGTTCGCGAATTTCCGCATCGCCGTGGGCGGCGACGGCAATGCGCTCGGCGTGCCGGCGGATGCGGTGATCCATCGTGGTGCGGAGACCAGCGTCTGGGCCGCGCTCGACGGCAACCGCTTCGCGCTGCGCAAGGTCGCGCTCGGCCGTCGCGCGGGTAATATGTTCGAGGTGCGGGACGGGCTGGAACCCGGCGCGCGCATCGTCACCGCCGGCGCCCTGTTCATCGACCGCGCCGCCGCCGCCGACTGACCGCCGGGGCGGTGCGACCGCCTCAACGCTTCCAACGAACAATCAAGATTGCGTACCGCCGGGCCCGCCTGGTCCCGCGGGCGCGCATGCCGGTGAACCATGCGCCATCTCGTCGCCTTCGTCCTTGAACGCCGGCCGCTCATCCTGCTGCTGTTCGGCGTGTTCCTCGTTGTCGGGGTGGTCAGCTTCCGCAGCCTGAACATCGAGGCCTATCCCGACCCGGTGCCGCCCACCGTGGTGATCATCACCCAGAACCAGGGCCAGAGCGCCGAGGAGATCGAGCGCTACATCACCATCCCGGTCGAGGTGGCGATGTCCGGCCTGCCGAACGTAACGACGGTGCGCTCGACCTCGCTGTTCGGCCTGTCGGACGTGCGGGTGCAGTTCACCTTCGCCTATACCTATGAAGAAGCGCTGCAGCAGGTGCTGAACCGGCTCGGCCAGCTCTCGGGGCTGCCGGACGGCGCGCAGCCTTCCATTTCGCCCAGCTCGCCGATCGGCGAGATCATGCGCTACCGCCTGGTCGGCCCACCAGGCTGGACCACGACCGAACTCAAGACGCTGAACGACTGGGTGCTGGATCGCCGCTTCAAGCGCGTGCCCGGCGTGATCGACGTGACGACCTTCGGCGGGTCGACCAAGGCGTACAACGTGCAGGTCGATCTCGAACGGCTGGCGGCGCATGGGCTGCCGCTGTCGCGGGTGATCGAGGCGGTGCGCAACGGCAGCACCAATGTCGGCGCCGGCACCATCCGGCTCGGCCCGCAATCGGCGGTGGTGCAGGGCATCGGGCTGATGCGGGACCTCGAGGACATCCGCAAGACCGTGCTCGGGTCGAACAACGGCGCGCCGGTGCTGCTCGAGGACGTCGCGACCGTCGAGATCGGCACCCTGCCGCGCCTGGGTGTCGCAGGCCACGAGAATGACGACGACGCGGTGCTCGGCGTGGTGCTGATGCGGCGCGGCGAGCAGACCCTGCCGACCATCCACGGCGTGCAGCGGGAGGTCGAGCGCATCAATGCCGGCGGCGTGCTGCCGCCGGGCGTGCGCGTGGTGCCCCTGTATGACCGCGAGGAGCTGGTGACGGTCACCACGCGCACCGTGGTGCACAACATCCTGGAAGGCGTGGCACTGATCCTGATCATCCAGTGGCTGTTCCTGGGTGACTTCAAGGGCGCGCTGGTGATCGCGGCGACCATCCCCTTCGCCTTCTTCTTCGCCATATTGATGATGATGGCGCGCGGCGAGAGCGCCAACCTGCTCTCCCTCGGCGCGCTCGACTTCGGGCTGCTGGTCGATGCGACCGTCATCATGGTCGAGAACATCTTCCGACACATCCACCTGGCCCGGCACCGCGAAGGCATCTACGCCCATGACCGCGGCACCGGCATGAGCCGCATCGTGCTGCGCGCGGCGGGCGAGGTGGACAAGGCGATCTTCTTCTCCGCCCTGATCATCATCGCGGCCTTCATCCCGCTGTTCACGCTGGGCGGCATCGAGGGTCGCATCTTCGGCCCGATGTCCAAGACCTATGCTTACGCCATCATCGGCGCGCTGATCGCGACCTTCACCATTACACCGGTGCTGTCGGCCACCCTGTTCAGCGAAAAGACCGAGGAACGCGACACCTTCCTCGTGCGCGGACTGCGCTGGGCCTATCACCGCGCCTATGCCGCGGCGATCAACCGGCGTGCGGTGACCATGGGCTTCGCCGTGCTGGCCTTCTGCACGACGATCGGCATCTTCACCCGTCTCGGCGCCGAATTCCTGCCGACGCTCGAGGAAGGCAGCATCTGGCTGCGCGCGACCATGCCGGCGACCATCTCACTCGAGGAAGCGCAGCCGACCGTCAACCGCATCCGCCGCGTGATGATGGAATTCCCCGAGGTCATCACCGTCACCAGCCAGCATGGCCGCCCGGATGACGGCACCGACAGCGCCGGCTTCTTCAATGCCGAATTCTTCGTGCCGCTGCGCCCGCAGGCGCAATGGACCACCGCGCATGACCGGGACGGGCTGGTTGATGCCGTGCAGCGGCGCCTTCAGCGGGAATTCCTCGGCATCGAATTCTCCTTCTCCCAGACTATCTCGGACAACGTCCAGGAGGCGGCGTCCGGCGTGAAGGGCGCCAATGCGATCAAGATCAGCGGCCCCGACCTCGCAGTGCTGACCCGCATCGCCGAGCAGGTGCGCCGCGAGGTCGCGCAGGTGCGCGGCGTCGAGGACCTGGCGGTGCTGCAGAGCCTCGGCCAGCCGACCCTGTCGATCCGCGTCGATCGCGCGCGGGCGGCGCGCTACGGCCTTTCGGTGTCCGACGTCACGGCGCAGATCGCCGCGGCGGTGGGCGGGCAGGAGGCCGGACGGCTGTATGAGCCCGGGGCGGACCGCAACTTCCCGGTCATCGTCCGCCTCGCCCCCGAATTCCGCGACAGCATCGATGCTATCCGTCGCATGCCGATCGGCACGCCGGACGGCGCCACGCTGCGCGACGTCGCCGAGATCGAACTGATCACCGGCCCGTCCTACATCTACCGCGAAGAATCCTCCCGCTACATCCCGGTGCGCTTCGCGGTGCGCGGGCGCGATCCGGCCAGCGCGGTGAGTGAGGCGCAGGAACGCGTCGCGCGCGCCGTGACCCTGCCGCCCGGCTATCGCCTTGAATGGGTCGGCGAATTCCGCAACCTGCAGGACGCGATCCGTCGGCTGACGACGGTGGTGCCGATCGCGCTCGGGCTGATCGCGGTGCTGCTCTACATCTCCTTCGGGCGGTTGAAGGAGACGTTGATGGTGCTCTCCCTGCTGCCGCTGTCGATCACCGGCGGCGTCTCCGCGTTGTGGCTGTCGGGGCTGAACTTCTCCGTCCCCGCGGCGATCGGCTTCCTCGCCCTGTTCGGCATCACGGTGATGGAAGCGATCATCTTCCTCTCCTACTTCTCCCAGGTGCGGGAGGAAGGTCTGCCGTGGCGCGCCGCGCTGGAACGCGCGGGGCGCGACCGCCTGCGCCCGGTGATGATGACCTGCTTCGCCTCCTTCTGCGGATTGCTGCCGATGGCGCTGGCCTCGGGCATCGGGGCGGATGTGCAGAAGCCTCTGGCGATCGTGGTGGTGGGTGGCATCGGCCTGGTGCCGGTCTTCGTGCTGCTGGTGCTGCCGGTGATGACCGATCTGCTCGGCCGCAAGGCCGCCGAGCGAGAGGAGCGCGAGGAAGGGCTGATCACCGACGCCGCGCCCGACGCCGTGCATGGGAGGGGCTGAGATGGCCGTACCGTCAATCCGCCTGATCGCCCTGATGGCCGCCTGCGCGCTGCCGGCGATGGCGCAGACGCCGCCGCGCAACGGGACACGCCCCGCCGCCACCGCTCCGGCGGCGCCCGGCCTGACGCTTGCCGAGGCTGAGCGCCTGCTGGTCGAACGCAACCTCGCCGTCGCCGGCGCGCGGTACGGCGTCGATGCCGCGCGCGCGCAGCGCCTGGTGGGCAGTTCCATCCAGCCGATGCAGTTCACCGTCGGCAGCACCGCGGGCCAGTTCAACGAGTACAGCGGCACGGTCAACGGCGTGCGGGCCTATAGCCCGGCGAACAACCTCGCAGTCGGGCTGACCGCAGTGATCGAGCTCGGCGGCAAGCGCAGCCTGCGCGTGCGCACCGCCGAGGAGCAGATCGGCGCGGCGGAGGCGCTGGTACTCGACACCATGCGCGGCCAGGTCTTCGCCCTGCGCCAGGCCTTCTTCGGGGCGTTGGTGGCGCGCGCCAACCTTGATGTCGCGCGCGCAACCCTCGCCTCCTTCGAACGCACCGAAGGGCTGCTGCGCCGCCAGGCGGAACTCGGCCAGAGCCCGGAGGGTGATGTCATCCGCTTCCGCGCCAGCCGTCCGCCCTTCGAGGCGGATGTGGCCGCGGCACGCCAGGCGTTGGCCGCGCAGGTGGCGGCGATGGCCGCGCTGATCGATGGCGATGCGCTGCCGGCCGGTGGCGGTGCTGCCTATGAGGTGCGCGGACGGATCGACCGTTCGCCGCCGCTCGGCCTTACCCGCGCGGAACTGGCCGATGCGGTGCCGCGCCGCGCGGACGTGATTGCCGCCACGCGCGGCACGGCGGCAGCCACGGCGAATCGGGAATTGGCCGAGGCCGGGCGCTGGCGCGACATCACCGTGGGCGGCACGGTGTCGCGGTCGCGGCTGCAGCAGGATCTGCCGAACGATGCCTCCGCCAGCACGCAGATCGGCATTTCGCTCTCGGTGCCGCTGTTCACCCATCGCATCGTCGAGGGGAATATCGGCGTGGCCGCCGCGCAGCAACGCCAGGCCGAGGCGAATGCCGGCACCGTCCTGGCCCAGGCGCGGGCCGATTTCGCGACGAGCTGGGCCAGCTATGAGCAGGCGCAGCGCCTGCTCGCCGTCTACAACGGCACGGCACTACGGCAGGCGGAGGAGGCCTATACGATCACCGAACGCGCCTATCTGGCCGGCGGGCGTTCGCTGCTGGATGTGCTGGATTCGCTGCGCACGCTGAACCAGACGCGGCTGGCGGCCAATGAGGCGCGGCGGGCCTATCTGGTGGCGCTGGCGGATCTGGAGCGGGCGAGCGGGACGTCGGGGATCGTGACCGGGTTCTGATGGAACTGGAGGGGCGTCGCCCCATCCTGCTCCCTCTCAACCCATGCCGCGTCGATCGTGGCGTCACCCGGCCCGCGGCAGGGACAGCCGCACGCGCAGCCCGGGTGCGGCATCCTCCAGCGCGACCTCGATTCCGTGCAAATCGGCCACTGCGCGCACGAGCGCAAGACCGAGTCCGCTGCCGAGTGTCGAGCGCGACGCGTCCAGCCGATGGAATCGGTGGAACACCTTCTCGCGCTCCGCTTCCGGGATGCCGGGGCCGTCATCGGTCACTGTGATGCCATCGCCGGCGATGCAAAGACCGATCCGCCCGCCGGCGCGGCCGTGGCGGACCGCGTTCTCCACAAGGTTCGCCAGCATCTGCGTCAGCAGCGCCGGATCGCCGGTGATCGTGACACCCGGGGCGATCTCGGTCGCCAGCGCCTGGCCGCGGTCCTCGGCGGCCGGTGCATAGACCTCGGCGACGGACTCCGCGATGGCGGACAGGTCCACGGTGGTGAAGCCGGCCCGTTGCGTGCCGGATTCGACCTGCGCGATGCGCAGCAGCGCGGCGAAGATCTCGAGCAGGCGATCGGCCTCGCCCTGCGCCGCCTCGATCGCTTCGGCGGTCGGCGCGCGGGCGGCATCGTCCAGGCGTTGGCGCAGCCGGGTCAGCGGCGTGCGCAGGTCGTGGGCGATGTCGTCGGTGACCTCCCGCAAGGCAGCCATCAGGGCTTGCAGCCGGTCGAGCGTGGCGTTGATGCGGTTGGCCAGGCGGTCGAACTCATCCCCTCCGGCACGCACCGCCAGCCGGCGATCCAGGTCGCCGCCCTGCACCGCGGCCAGGGCAATGTCCATCGCCGCCGCCCGCCGCGCGACCGACCGCCCGATCAGCAGGCCGCCGCCCAGCCCGAGCAGCAGCACCGCCGCGCCGACCCAGCCGGCGCTGGTGAGCAGGCGCTGTTCCAGTTCACGCGCCGCGGTCAGGTCGCGCCCGACCACCAGCGCGCCGCCGCCGGGCAACGGCTGGGCGTACATCAGCACCGGTGCGTTGGTCCCGTCGGGCTGGCGGATGGTCCCCTCGCGCCACCCGCGTTCGCTCGACACGCCGGACAGGTTGCCGGCCAGACGCTGCCCATCGGGCGCGGCGAGGAGGTAGAATTCCTGCCCGCTGCGATCGGCGGCGAGGCGCGCCTCGATCGACAGCGCGACGCCGCGCGCCCCGGACAGCGCGCCCGATTGCAGCAACACGCCCATGCCGCGCTCGATCTCGGTGGCGGCCTGGCGCGCCGCGAAGCCCGCCGTCACCCACCACGCCACGCCGCCGACCAGCGCGGTGCCGGTCAGCGTCAGCAGCAGGTGCAGCAGCGTCACCCGGAACGCCGTGGTGCGGGCGAAGGCCCAGCGCGGCGCGGTGTCAGGCATCGGCACGGACCACGTAGCCCGCGCCGCGGACAGTGTGCAGCAGGTCCTGTCCGAAGCCCTTGTCGACCTTGCCGCGCAGCCGGCTGATATGGGTTTCGACCACGCTGGTCTTGGGGTCGAAGTGGAAGTCCCACACACCTTCCAGCAGCATGGTGCGCGTCACCACCTGGCCTTCCCGCCGCATCAGGAATTCAAGCAGGCGGAACTCGCGCGGTTGCAGGTCGATCCGCTTGCCGGCGCGGGTCACGCTGCGGCGGATCAGGTCCATTTCCAGGTCGCCGACGCGCAGCACGGTGATTTCCTGCTGCAGCGGCGGGCGGCGGGCCAGCGCGTTGATGCGCGCGAGCAGCTCGGCGAAGGCGAAGGGCTTGGCAAGATAGTCGTCGCCACCGGCCTCCAGGCCCTCGATGCGGTCGCCGAGGCCGGCGCGCGCGGTCAGGAAAATGACCGGCGTCGCGATCCCGGCGGCGCGCACGGCGCGCACCATCGACAGCCCGTCCAGCTTGGGCAGCATGCGATCCACCACCATCACGTCATGCCCGCCGCCGGTCGCCAGGAACAGACCGTCCTGGCCATCCGCGGCGCGGTCCACGACATGCCCCGCCTCCTCCAGCCCGCGCGCGACATAGGCGGCGGTGTCGGCATCATCCTCGACGACCAGGATCCTCACTGCGCTTCCGTCCCTCGGCAATCGTGTCAGGGCATCCGGCATCGGCCCGCCTCCCATCCATCAAGGGTGGAGAGGTAAGGCGCGCGACGATGCGGTCCTGCGGCGACCAGCATACGGATCGGTAAGGGACGCGACAGGGGGCGTGGATGCGCCGGGGCGCTTTCTGTGCGGGACGCCGAGCCATAGCGGCCTGGCCACCCGATCTCGTCAGGGAGACTTCGATGCCTCGCTTCAACCTCCGCCGTCCCGCCATCGTCGCCGGCGTCCTCGCGCTCGCCCTCGGCACCACGGCGCTGACCGCCATTCCGGGCATCGCCCAGCAGGCTGCCGCCCCGGTCGCCGGCGTGGCGCTGCCGCGCCTGGCCGGGCCGGACTTCGCCGATGTCGCCGCCCGCGTCGGCCCCTCCGTGGTGCGCGTGATGACGACCGAGCGCGTCACCCAGGCCCGCGCCGAAGGCGCCCCCGACATGCGCGGCAACCCGCTGGAGGAGATGCTGCGTCGCCGTGGCGGCCAGGGTCCCCAGCAACCGCAGCAGGGTGAACGCCGTGGCGGCCAGGGTTCCGGCTTCATCGTCGACGCCGCCGGCTACATCGTGACCAACGCCCATGTGGTGGGCGAGAACACCGAGGTGAAGGTCGAACTCGCCGATGGGCGTGAGATGCCGGCCCGCGTCATCGGCCGCGACACCGCGACGGACGTGGCGCTGATCAAGGTCGAGGCCGGCGCGCCGCTGCCTGCGCTGGCCTATGGCAACAGCGACACCACCCGCGTCGGCGAATGGGTGATGGCGATGGGCAACCCCTTCGGCCTTGGCGGCACCGTCACGGCGGGCATCGTCTCGGCGCGCGGCCGCCAGATCGGCCAGGGCCCTTATGACGACTTCATCCAGACGGATGCGTCGATCAACCCGGGCAATTCCGGCGGGCCGCTGTTCAACGCGGCGGGCGACGTGGTCGGCATGAACACGGCGATCTTCTCGCCGTCCGGCGGCAACATCGGCATCGGCTTCGCGGTGCCGTCGAAGATGGTGCAGCACATCGTGGCGCAGCTGCGCGACCATGGCTCGGTGCAGCGCGGTTGGCTGGGCGTGTCCCTGCAGCCGATGGACCAGGACCTGGCGACCGCGATGCGTGCGGCCGATGCCAAGGGCGCGCTGGTCTCCGCGGTGGAGCCGGACAGCCCGGCGGCCAAGGCGGGCCTGCGGGCGGGTGACGTGATCACCGCGATCGACGGTCGCGCCATCAACACGCCGCGTGACCTCGCCGCCGGCGTGGCGGATGTCGCACCGGGCCGCAGCGCGACGCTGGCCGTCCTGCGCGATGGCACGGCGATGGAGCAGCGCGTCGAGATCGGTAACAACCCTGCCAATCGGGTTGCGGCCGGCAAGCCCGACGCGGCGACGCAGCCTTCGCTCGGCATCGGCCTTGCGCCGCGCCGCGAGGGTGGCGTGGAGATCACCCGGGTCGAGCCGGGCTCCGTGGCGGCCGAGCGTGGCCTTCGCCAGGGTGACGTGGTGCTGCGGGCCGGTGAGCGCGACGCCGCCAATCCGCAGGATGTGGTCGATGCGGTGAGGACGGCGCGTGAGGCGGGTCGTCCGTCCATCGCCCTGCAGGTGGAACGCGACGGCGCCCGCCGCTTCATCGCCCTGCCGCTGCGCGCGGCGTAAGGAAACGGCGCGCGGCAGGCTTACTAATCCCCTCGGCCTGCCGGGGATGCCGAGCGGAGCGGAACCACCGCCTTAACTACCCCCGAGGCGGTCCGCTCCCCACTGGCGCACGTCGGTCATTGGACCGGCGTGCGCCATTCTATTGAAGGTTGGGGGAGAGAACTCCCCCCCCAAACCCCCTGCTTTTTCTGTCTGTTGGAGACTGGCTTTGGCGGTTGGCGCCAACAGGCCAAAGGAGGAAGGGCTTGGGGCCCCAGTGGCGTTGCGAAGCAACGTCGATGGGTGACCGTTTCGGGGGAGTGCTCTTCCCCGACCTGTCTTGTTTCACACCGGCGTACGCCATTCAGCATGCGCATCCGTCGTGCCGCGCACCACGGATTCATAGGCGGCCTGCAACTGCATCGTGATCGGTCCGGGCTTGCCGTCACCGACCGGCAGGCGGTCGATCATCGCGGCTGGCACCAGTTCCTGGCCCGTGCCGCAGAGGAACACCTCATCCGCCACATACAGTTCGGTGCGGTCGGCACGGCGTTCGGTGGTCGGCAGGCCGAGCTCGGCGGCCAGTTGCAGCACCGTATCGCGCGTCACGCTTTCCAGGATGTCGCTGTCGCGTGCGGGCGTGATGACCACGCCGTCGCGCACCATGAACAGGCAGGCGCCGGCGGATTCGCTGACCTTGCCGTCGCGCGTCAGCAGGATCGGCGCGTCGTAGCCATCGGCCTTGGACTGCAATGTCGCGATGCGCCCGGCGTGGTAGTTCGCGGTCGCCTTGATGCGTGCCGGCATGGTGTTGTCGGCGATGCGCGTCCAGGAGGAGACGCCGAGCGACAACCCGCTTTCGCGCTTGGGTGAGCGTTCGCGCGGGATCGCCGCGCAGACCCAGCCGACCGTCCCGGTGGTGGACTGGTTGCCGAGGCTTTCGATATGCACCTGCAGGCGGATGTAGCAGTCGTCATCCGGCGCATTGGCGCGCACGGAATCGAGAACGCCCTGTCGCAGCGCGTCGCGCGAGGGCGGATCGTCGAAGCGCATGAACTTCATGCCCTGGTCGAGCCGCACCAGGTGTTCCTCCAGCCGGAAGATCGACAGGCGCCCGGTCGCCGGATTCATGTAGGCGCGGATGCCCTCGAACACCGAGGCGCCATAGGCGAGGCCGACGGCCAGCGGATGGATGCGTGCTTCCTGGAAGGGAATCGCCTTGCCGTTCTGGATGATGGTGTGTGCGGTCCAGGCCATGATCGTTCCCTCCAAGGCGTCCCGAAGGCTGGCCCGGTCCGGCCGAGGCGGCAAGGGGGCGGCCGATACCGCTGGGTCGGAAAACCTTCTAGAATGCCCGGGCACGGCGTAGGGGGCGATGATGAGCGCAACAACCGAAGCGGGCGCGGCGGCACCGATGCTGCTGCGTGATGACCATGCCAACGGCGTCACGGTGCTGACGCTGAACCGGCCAGCCTCGCGCAACAGCCTGTCCTTGCAGATGCTGGAGACGCTGGAGAACGCCCTGGCAGCCATCGCCGAGGATGCCTCGGTGCGCTGCGTTGTCCTTGCCGCCGCCGGACCGGTGTTCAGCGCCGGCCATGATCTGCGCGAGATCAACGCGCATCGCGCCGACCTGGACCACGGTCGCGGCTTCTATGACCGGGCGATGGAAACCTGTGCGCGCGTGATGCAGGCGATCACCGCATTGCCGCAGCCGGTGGTGGCCGCGGTGCAGGGCGTGGCGACGGCGGCGGGCTGCCAGTTGGTCGCCACTTGCGACCTCGCGGTGGCCAGCGACCAGGCGCGCTTCTGCACGCCGGGGGTGGATATCGGGCTGTTCTGCTCGACGCCGGCGGTGGCGCTCGCACGGGCCGTGCCGCGCAAGGTGGCGATGGAGATGCTGATGCTCGGCGACATGGTCGGCGCCGAGGAGGCGCTGCGCATCGGGCTGGTGAACCGCGTCGTCGCACCCGACCAGCTGATGACGGTGGCGCTGGAACTTGCCGGGCGCATCGCGGCGCGTTCGGCGCTGACGGTGCGGATGGGCAAGCGCGGCTTCTATCGCCAGGTGGATTTGCCGCTCGCCGATGCCTATCGCGAAGCCGCCTGCGTCATGGCGGACAATCTGATGGCGCATGACGCCGTCGAGGGGATCGGCGCCTTCCTCGCGAAGCGCCGGCCCACCTGGCAGGATCGTTAGGGACCGACATGACCATGTACGAGACAGGGTTGTCGCGTGATGCCGCGAACCACCAGCCGCTGACGCCGCTGCTGTTCCTGGAACGCTCGGCGCAGGTCTTTCCCGACACGCTGGCCGTGGTGCATGGCGCGGTGCGGCGGAACTATCGCGAACTGCGCGACCGCTGCGTGAAACTGGCCGATGCGCTGGCCAGGCGCGGCATCGGGCGTGGCGACACGGTGGCCGCGGTGCTGCCGAACATTCCGGAAATGCTGGAATGCCATTACGGCGTGCCGATGGCCGGCGCCGTGCTGAACACGATCAACACGCGGCTCGATGCCGCGACCATCGCCTATATCCTCGACCATGGCGAGGCGAAGGCGCTGATCGTGGATCGCGAATTCATCCCGGCGGTGCGCCTCGCGCTGGTGCAGGCGAAGGTGAAGCCGTTGATCATCGAGGTGGACGACCCGCTCGCACCCGAGGCCTCGCGTGCCGAGACGCTGGGCGGCGTGACCTATGATGCGCTGCTCGCCACGGGTGACGCCGGCTTCGCCTGGCCGCTGCCCGATGACGAATGGGATGCGATCACGCTGAACTATACCTCGGGCACCACGGGCAAGCCGAAGGGAGTGGTGTATCACCATCGCGGCGCGCAGCTGCTGGCGGTGGGCAACGTGCTGTCGGCGGAGATGGGCAAGCATCCGGTCTACCTGTGGACGCTGCCGATGTTCCACTGCAACGGCTGGTGCTTCCCCTGGACCATCACGGCGCAGGCCGGCGTGCATGTCTGCCTGCGCGCCGTGCGCGGGCCCGACATGTGGCGGCTGATGGCCGATGAGGGCGTCACCAACATGTGCGGCGCGCCGATCATCATGGCGACGCTGCTGAACACACCCGAGGCCGACAAGCGCACGCTGCCCGGCCAGGTGAAGTTCATCGTTGCCGGCGCGCCGCCGCCCGAGGCGGTGCTTGCCGCGATGAAGGCCGCGGGCTTCGCCGTCTGTCACGTCTATGGCCTGACCGAGGTCTACGGCCCCGCCGTGGTCAACGAATGGCATGCCGGCTGGAATGCGAGGCCGGCCCCCGAGCAGGCGGCGCTGATGGCCCGGCAGGGCGTGCGGTATCTGGCGCTCGAGGGCCTCGATGTGATGGACCCGGAGACGATGATCCCGGTTCCCGCTGATGGCGCGACGCTCGGCGAGGTGATGATGCGCGGCAACGTCGTGATGAAGGGCTACCTGAAGGACGAGGCGGCGACGGCGGCGGCCTTCAAGGGCGGCTGGTTCCACACCGGCGACCTCGCGGTGAAATACCCGGATGGCTATGTCCAGTTGAAGGACCGCTCGAAGGACATCATCATCTCGGGCGGGGAGAACATCTCCTCCATCGAGGTCGAGGATGCGCTGTACAAGCACCCGTCCGTCTCGGTGGTGGCGGTGGTGGCGCGACCGGACGAGAAATGGGGCGAAACACCCTGCGCCTTCGTCGAGCTGAAGCCCGGTGCGGCCGCGACCGCCGAGGAACTGATCGCCTTCAGCAAGCAGCATCTGGCGGGGTTCAAGGTGCCGCGCCACATCGTCTTCGCCGAATTGCCGAAGACCTCCACCGGCAAGATCCAGAAGCACGTTCTCCGCAGCCAGGCGAAAGACGCATGACCACAGTCGATACCATTCTCGCCCATGCCGCCGCGCGTCGGGATGCATCACGCGCGCGCTGGTTCGAGTGGCTGCGCATTCCCTCGGTTTCCGCACAGCCGCAGCACGCGCCGGATTGCCGGCGCGCGGCCGAATGGATGGCGGAACAGCTTCGCGCCATCGGCTTCACCGCGGAACTGAAGGACACGGCGGGGCACCCGGTCGTGCTCGGTCATCATCCCGGGCCGACCGGCGGCGGGCGGCACCTGCTGTTCTACGGCCATTACGACGTGCAGCCTGCCGAGCCGCTGGAACTCTGGACCAGCCCGCCCTTCGAGCCCGTGCTGGTCGATGGCCCGCACGGCCAGCGCGCGGTGGCGCGCGGCGCGGTGGACGACAAGGGCCAGGTGATGACCTGGCTGGAGGCGCTGCGCTTCTGGCACGACACGCAAGGTGGCCCGCCCTGCCGCGTCACCGTGATGGTGGAAGGGGAGGAGGAGACGGGGTCGAAGAACCTGCCGGACTTCCTCGACGCCCACGCCGATGCGTTGCGCGACGCCGATGTCGTCGTCATCAGCGACAGCAACATGTGGAACCTCGATACGCCCTCGATCGTCACCAGCGTGCGCGGGCTGCTCTACACGCAGCTCGACATCACGGCGGCGAACAAGGATCTGCATTCCGGCCTGTATGGCGGGTCGGCGCTGAACCCGATCAACCTGATCACGCGCATCCTGGGCGACCTGAAGGACGACACCGGCGAGATCCTGATCCGCGGCTTCTACGACGATGTGCCCGAGCTTTCGGCCGCGCAGCGTGCGCAGTGGGATGCGCTGCAATTCGACGAGGGTGCCTTCCTCGGTGGCGTCGGCCTGTCGGTGCCTTCCGGCGAGATCACCCGCGCGCCGCTCGAACGGCTGTGGGCGCGCCCGACGGTCGATGTGAACGGCATCTGGGGCGGCTACACCGGGGAAGGGGCGAAGACCGTCATCCCCTCGACGGCGCATGCGAAGGTGTCCTTCCGCCTGGTCGCCGGGCAGAGCGCGACGAAGGTTCTCGCCGGCTTCCGCGACTTCATCGTCGCGCGTCTGCCGGATGACGCGCAGGTGAAGATCCAGGTCTTCAGCCTGGGCGAGGGCCTGCAGATCCCTGCCGACAGCCCCTTTGTCCGCGCCGCGCAGGTCGCGCTGACCGCCGAGTTCGGCAAGCCCGCCGTGCTGCAGGGCGGCGGCGGGTCGCTGCCGGTGGTCGGCCAGATCAAGGAGATCATCGGCCTCGACTGCCTGCTGGTCGGCTTCGGCCTGGATGACGACCAGGTGCACAGCCCGAACGAAAAATTCGACCTCGTCTGCTTCGAGCGCGGCATCGACAGCCATATCCGGCTGCTCGCCGCGCTGGCCGAAGCCTGAGCGCCGCAGGAGGCATCGTGAACGAGGACCCGTACGACGTCCTGGGCGTGAAGCGCGATGCCTCGGCGGAGGATATCCGCAAGGCCTACCGCAAGCTCGCCCGCAAGCTGCACCCGGACCTCAACCCCGGCGACAAGGCGGCGGAGGAGAAGTTCAAGGCGGTGTCCGCCGCGAACGACATCCTCGGCGATGCCGACAAGCGCGCGCGCTTCGACCGCGGCGAGATCGACGCCGCTGGCAATGAGCGCCCGCCGCAGCAGCAATATTATCGAGATCACGCCGGTGGGGCCTACGCTTCCGATGCCGGTTTCGCCGACATGATGGACGAGGACGAGCTGCTCGGCGCGCTGTTCGGCCGCGGCGCGCGGCGTAGCCGCGGTGGGGCGCAGTTCCGCATGCAGGGCGGCGACATCCACGCACGGCTCGACATTGAATTCCTCGATGCGGTGAATGGCGGAACCAGGCGGGTGACGCTGCCCGATGGCAGCACGGTGGACGTGACCATCCCGCCCGGCACGCGCGAAGGCCAGGTGCTGCGGCTGCGCGGCAAGGGCTCGCCCGGCATCGGCGGCGGGCCGGCGGGCGACCTGCTGGTGGAGATCGGCATCGGCGAGCACCGCCACTACACGCGGCGCGACGACGACATCCTGCTCGACCTGCCGGTGACGCTGACCGAGGCGGTGCTGGGCGGCAAAATCGAAGTGCCGACGCCCGCCGGCGCGGTGATGGTCACGGTGCCTAAGGGGTCGAACACCGGCACTGTGCTGCGGCTGAAAGGCCGCGGCGTGAAGCGGCGCGACGGCACGCGCGGCGACGCTTTCGCCACGCTGCGCATCGTGCTGCCGGACGCGCCCGATGCCGAACTCGAAGCCTTCGTCGAAGGATGGAAGGCCGGCCGCGCGCAGAACCCGCGCGAAGGGATGGAGAGCTGACATGGCCGAGGATGCCGACGCGCTGCGCAGCCTGCGCATCGAGGTGACGACGATGCGGCAGTGGGTCTCCGCCGGCTGGATCGCGCCGCAGCCTTCGGGCTACAGCGAGACCGACCTCGCCCGCGCCTGCCTGATCCGCGACCTGCGGGAGGCGATGGGCGTGAATGACGAAGGTGTCGCGGTCGCTCTCGGTCTGCTCGACCAGATCCATGGCATGCGACGCGCCTTGCGTCGTGTCGCCGCGACCGTGCATGGGCTGCCCGAGCCCGCGCGGCAGGACCTGCTCGCCGTGCTGCGAGAACTGGATGAAGGATCGGCATGAGCGCGTTTCACGGGGTCTTCCCCTATCTTGTCTCCCCCGTCGCGCCGGATGGGGCCGTGTTGGAAGCCCAGTTGCGCCGGCTGGTGGATCATCTGGTCGATGCGGGTGTGCATGGCCTGACGCCGCTCGGCAGCACCGGGGAATTCGCCTATCTGGATGCGGCCCAGCGGCGGCGCATCGTCGAGATCGTGGTCGACCAGGCGCGCGGCCGCGTGCCGGTGGTGGCGGGCGTCGCCGCGACCACCACGGCCGATGCGGTGCGCCAGGCGCAGGACTACGCCGCGATCGGCGCGAATGGCATCCTTGCCATCCTCGAAGCCTATTTCCCGCTCTCCGAGGCTGGGGTCGTCGCCTATTTCACCGCCATCGCGGATGCGACCGACCTGCCGGTGGTGCTCTACACCAACCCGAATTTCCAGCGCTCGGACCTCTCGCTGTCGGCGATCGACACGCTGTCGCGGCATCCGCGCATCGGGCTGATCAAGGATGCCTCGACCAATACCGGGCGGCTGTTGTCGATCCTCAACCGCACCCAGGGGCGGATGGATGTCTTCGCCGCCTCGGCCCATATCCCGGCGGCGGTGATGATGATCGGCGGCAAGGGCTGGATGGCCGGGCCGGCCTGCGCCATCCCGCGTGAATCCGTGCGGTTGTATGAATTGTGCCGCGCCGGGAAATGGGATGCGGCGATGACGCTGCAGCGCGCACTGTGGCGCGTGAACGAATTGTTCGCCGCGCATTCGCTCGCCGCCTGCATCAAGGGGGCGTTGCAGATCCAGGGCTTCGCCGTGGGCGACCCGGTGCCGCCGCAGGCACCGCTTTCGGTGGAAGGGCGCGCGGCGGTGGAACAGGCGCTGGCGCTGGCCGCCGAGGCCCTGGCGGCAGCACCCGCGGCGTGAGCGCGCCCAGCCATCGGAGGCTGGCCCTGATCCTCGGCGCGCTGGCCGGCATCGGGCCGTTCTCCATCGACATGTACCTGCCGGCGCTGCCGGCGATCGGGACGTCCCTGGGCGCGACGGCCGGGGCGGTGCAGGGCACACTTGCCATCTACTTCCTGGGCCTGGCCGTCGGGCAGGTGTTGTATGGGCCGTTGTCGGACCGACATGGGCGGCGGGCGCCGCTGTTCGTCGGGCTGGGGCTGTACACGGTGGCGGCTGTGGTCTGCGCGCTCGCCCCCGACATCCAGGTGCTGACCGCCGCACGGCTGGTGCAGGCGCTGGGCGGCTGCGCGGGGATGGTGATCGCGCGGGCCGTGGTGCGCGACGTGACGGATGAACGCGGCGCGGTGCGCCTGATGGCGCAGTTGATGCTGGTGATGGGCGTGGCACCGATCGTGGCACCCGTGATCGGCGGCGCGCTGCTGCCGGCCTTCGGCTGGCGCGGCATTTTCTGGCTGCTTGCGTTCTATGGCGCGACGATGCTCGTCGTGCTCGCGCTGTTCCTGCCGGAATCGCTGGAACCGGCGCGGCGCCGGCGGGACGGCGTGCTGGGCGTGCTGCGCGTGTGGCTGGGACTGCTGGGGGACCGGCGCTTCCTGGGATTTGCGCTGACGGGCGGGTTCATCATCGGCGGGATGTTCGCCTATATCAGCGGCTCGCCCTTCGTGTTCATGGAGTTGCACGGCGTGCGGGCCGAGCATTTCGGCTTCTATTTCGGCGCCAATGCGCTGGGCATCATGGTGATGGGGCAGGCGGTGGGGCGGCTGGCGCAGCGCATCGCGCCGGCGCGGCTGCTGCCGGTGGTGATCTGGGTGCCCTTCCTCGCGGGGCTCGCGCTGCTGTTCGTGTCGGCCACGGGCGTTGGCGGCTTCGTCGCGCTGCTGGTCGCGCTGTTCTGCTACATCGCGATGATCGGGGCGGTGATGCCGCTGACGGTGGCCCTCGGCATGGGGCCGCATGGGGCGGTGGCGGGCAGTGCCTCCGCGCTGATGGGAACGCTGCAATTCGGCATCGGGGCTGGCGTCGGGGCGCTGCTCGGCGCGTTGCAGGATGGCACGGCGGTGCCGATGGCGCTGGTGATCGCGGGCTGCGGCGTGGCGGGGTGGACGGCGCGGCGCGTCCTGGCGCCGTGACCACACTGATCCGGCCGGGACGGGCGGCCTTGGCGGGCTACGTCGCCGCGCTGCGCGGGGGCTGGTCGCCGGCGAATGTCGCGGGGGATGCGGTGGTGCGCGCGCATCTCGCGGCCATCGAGCGCGATGCGGATGCCTTCCTTGACAGCCTGCATGATCCCCAGGCGCGCGGGGCGCCGATCAGCCTGCCGGATGGGACCAGCGTTCCGCGCCTGCCGGCCTTCACGCGCTGGATCTGGGATGGCGAATTCTGCGGCGCGATTCATCTGCGCTGGCAGACGGGAACTGACGCGTTGCCCGCGCATGTGCTCGGGCACATCGGCTATGCGGTGGTGCCAGGCAAGCGCGGGCAGGGGCACGCCACGCGGGCGCTGGCGCTGCTTCTGCCGGAGGCTCGGGCGCTCGGGTTGCGCCATGTCGAACTGACGACGGACCCGGAGAATGTCGCGTCGCAGCGGGTGATCACGGCGAATGGCGGGCTGCTGCTGGGTTGCTTCCGCAAGGACGCGGCCTATGGCGCCGCCCAGGCCCTGCGCTTCCGCATCGTGCTGTAGCGACAACTTCGCGGCCGGCGCCGGGTCGAGGCTTCCAAGGCCTTGGGCCTTTGGCGGGTGTGGTCAGCCGGGGGCAAGGCGGCTTCCGGCATCCGCCGGCTCGCCGGGCCGTCTGCGCGCCCACGGCGGCTACCCGCGCGCGACCACCCGCCTGAACGCCAGGAACAGCCCCAGTGCCGCCATCAGCAGCGCGGCGGCGAAGATCACCGGCACCGTCGCCCCGCCGGTCCGGTCCGCCAGCCACCCCGCCAGCGGCGGGAAGCCGGTGCAGCCGCCATAGAACCACACGAAATACACGCCGAGCCCCTGCGCGCGGCGTTCCGGCGGCACCGCCAGCGCCGGCAGGGCGGAGAACACCGTGATCGGCAGCGCATACAGCAACCCGTGCAGCGCCAGGATCGCCGCCGCCCAGCCCAGCCCCGCGAAGGGCAAGACCGCCGCCAGACCCGCCGCGGCAGCGACGCAGCCCACCACCATCGGCAGCACCAACGCCGGCCGCCGCGCAAGCATCGCCCCCGCCGGCACCGCAACCAGGTTCACCCAGGACATCAGGGATGTCGCGAAGCCGGCCTCGGCCACCGACAGGCCGCGCGCGACCAGCAGTGGCGGCGCGAAGGTCACCAGGATCATGTAGGTCCCGTTCACCATCGCCCAGCAGGCGCCGGCCAGGCACATCAGGCGGATCTCGCGCCCCGTCAGCCTGCCATCGGCTGCTGGCGGGCGCGCTGCCCCCGGCACAGGTCGCGATGCGGCGGCGAGTGCCAGCAGCGCCACCGCCATGCTCGCCGCGCCCACCAGGAAGGGCAGTTGCCAGCCGAGGCCCACCGCCAGCCCCGGCAGCACCGCCTGCGCCGCCGCGATGCCTAGCGGCCAGCCCAACACATAGATCGACATGGCCGGGAACAGGTCCGCGCCCTTGAAGCGGTCCTGCATCATCTTGGTCAGCAGCACGATGACCATGACCGTCCCGGTGCCCATCAGCAGCCGCCCGGCATACAGCAGCGCCACGCCACCCGCCGCCGCCGAAACCACCCCGCCCGCGACCAGCAGGGCGCAGCCGGCCAGCACCATCCACCGATCACTCAGCCGCGGGGCGGCGAGCCCGATCGGCACGGCAAGGAACAGCCCCGGCAGCCAGAACAGCCCGACCAGCGTGCCGAACTGCGTCCAGTCCATGCCGAATTGCGGCACCAGCACCGGCCCGGCCGCCCCCGGTGCCTGGAACAGCACGCCGAGTGCGGCGCGCAGCGTGAACACCGCCGCGAGGAAGACCGCCGCCGCCTTCATCGCAACACCAGCAGCCGCGACGTTCCGCGCAGCCGCACGCGCAGGATGGCGTGCTGGCGGAAGCGGCAGGCCAGGACCGCGATGCGGCGCACATCGCCCAGCATCAGCAGGTGATGCTCGCACCAGGGCGGCCGCGCGGCATGGCCGGTGCCGTCGACGAACCGCAACGGCGCGCAGTGGCGCAGTCGCGCCAGGGCACGGTCGTTCCAGCCGCGTGGCATCGCACGGCTGATCGGGTTCCATGCGCCGATGAAGGCGCCCTGCCGCGCGCCGCTCGCCTTCAGCAGCATATCCACCGCGGCCGAACGCCGCCCGAGCCGCACCTCGGCCCCCGCGGCCTCGAACACCGTCACGCGCCAACCCCGCGCCAGGCGGGGCGCCACCGGCAACGGCGCAGGATGCAGGAACCGAGCGTGGGGCAGCGTCACGGCAGGTGCAGCAGCATGCCCTTCAGATACTGGCTTTCCGGCAGCATCGGATGCAGCGGATGGTCCGGCCCGGCGCCGCCCATGTGCAGGATGCGCGCATCCCGGCGTGCGCGGTGCACGCCCCAGGCGACGGCATCGGCGAATTCGCCGGGGCTGACGTGATGGCTGCAGGACGCGATGAACAGGAACCCGCCGCGCTCGGTCAGCGCCGCCGCCAGCCGCGCCAGCTTGCCATAGGCGCGCAGGGCGGCCGGCTGGTCCTTGCGCGTCTTGGCGAAGGCCGGCGGGTCGGTGATGACCACGCCGAAGCGCTGCCCGGCGCCGACCATGCGCTCCAGCGCCTCCATCGCCTCGCCGCGCTGCGCGGTGACGCGGTCGGCGACGCCGTTCATCGCCGCGGACTCGCGCGCCGTCGCCAGCGCGTGTTCGCTGCGGTCGAGCAGCGTGACCTGCGCAGCACCTGCCACCGCGCAGCCGATGCCGAAGCCGCCGGTGTGGCAAAAGGCGTCGAGCACGGTGGCACCCTGCGCCAGCCGCGACACCCGCGCGCGATGTTCGCGCTGGTCGAAGAACCAGCCGGTCTTCTGCCCGCCGAGCAGATCGACGGGAAAGCGGCGGCCATTCTCCTCCACCACGGCGCCGGCGGCGTCGCCGTGCAGCAGCGTGGTGGCCTCGGGCAGTCCTTCCAGCGCGCGCACGGCGCTGTCGTTGCGGGCGACAATGCCGCGCGGGTCGATCAGTTCCGCCAGCGCCTCGACGATCAGCGGCGTCGCCGCCTCCATGCCCGCCGTATTCGCCTGCAAAGCCAGCACATCGCCGTAGCGGTCGATCACCAGCCCCGGCAGGCCATCGGCCTCGGCATGGACCAGCCGATAGTGCGGTGCATCGAACAGGCGCTCGCGCAGGGCCAGCGCCTCTGCCAGGCGGGCGCGGAACCAGCCGGCATCGCAGGCGGCATCCGGGTCGGCCGACAGGCGCCGCGCGGCGATCAGCGAATGCGGGTTGAAATGGAAGGCGCCATGCCTGACCCCGTCATCGCCTTCGAGCCGCACGACGCTGCCCGGCGGCAGCGCCTTCGCGGCCGGCGTCATGGCGATCTCGTTGGAAAAGGCCCAGGGGTGGCCAGCCTTCACGCGGCGGTCGCGGCCGGCCTGCAGGCGGATGGTCATGCGGTCGAGGGACATGAGGCCGCCTAATCCCTCCGGCCGGCAGGGGCAAGCCTGTTGCCCAGATCGGCGTGCCGCCGCCTGCGGCAGCACCGAAATATTTCCGAATCCTCGATTGTATTTCCGGAAATAATATCCATCTGAATGTTGCGGTCATGCCCGTGGAATTGATCGGGGATATTTCTTCCCGCCTCCGCCGGACATGCAGGCTTTGCCTGAACGCCATGCCCGCCTGGAGTACCGACAATGTCCGCCGTCACACCGAGCGCCTTTGCCCGTTTCTCCGCTGATCTCTCCTCGCGCTGGACGAAGGCGAAGCCGCTGCTCCTCGCACTCGGCGTCGGGCTTGTCGCCGGGCCGATCATTTCCGGCATGATGGGCTTCCAGATGCGCACCAGCACGGCGCAGACGCTCGCCCACAATGGCGTGGTCGAACAGCAGGCGGTCTATTGCGCCGATCGTGCACGGGTCGACACGCCTGATCCGGCGCGGCTGGACTGGTCCGCGCGCAACACCCTGGCCCGCCGCTTCACGACCAACCCGCCCGGCGGCACCACCGTCGATCCCGATGTCGCCCGCGCCTGCGCCGATCGGCTGGCCCGGTGACCCACGATGGAATCACGCACGACGACCGAGGTGGTGGAATTCCAACACCCGTTCCGGCTTTCCACCCGTTCCGGCCCGCTGCCCGCGGGACGCTACCGGGTCGAGACGGAGGAGGAGATGCTGACCGGCCTGTCCTTTCCCGCCTGGCGGCGAACCAGCATGACGATCGCGCCGCACGGCCTCGCCTCCGGGCGGTTGGTGCAGGCGTTGACGATCACGCCGGCGGAACTCGCGACAGCGCTGGCCGTCGATGGCCGGGTGCCGTCATGACCGCCACCGAAGCGCTGCAGGCGCCACGCTGGGACGGCCAGCGGCTGATCTTCGAACTGAACATGGATGATGGCATCGCGGTTCGCTGCGCCATCTCCCGGCTTGCCCTGCTTGGCGTTACCGGGGGCGGGCCGTTCAAGACCACGGACCTGATGGCGCGCTTCGCTGCCGCCCGTCCGCGCATCGAGGCCGCCGCTTATGCCAAGCTGCGGGAGCGTTCGAGCCCGCCGCTCGGCATCCTGCATATCTGGGAGGACGACATCCTCGATCCGTCCCCCGGTGCCTCGCCCCGCGCGATGGAAGCGTCCATCCGTCGCGGATGAGATTTCGATGATCGGCATCTGGCGGGATCGGCTTTCGCGCACCCACGCTCGCGCCAGCCGATCCAGGCCGTTGTTTTCACGGGCATCTTCACGCGCCTGACTGATACCAACGGCCGAATTCTTCGACCGTTGGTATGCATATTTTCATGCCCTCAGACGCCGGGCGCAAACCTCCAGTTTACTTGGCGTCGTGCCATAGGCACGCCTCCGGCATGACGCCGGACTACCGTCGGGCCGCATTCGCGGCCTCGGCACGAGTCAACGCCTCGTGCCGTTGGTTTGATTACAGCCTGGCGCGATCTGCTCTAGAACGCCCGGATGCTGATCTGCCGCGACCTCCCTTCCCTTCGCGCCGCCACCGCCGCCCTGCGCGCGGACGGCAAACGTCTCGCCCTGGTGCCCACCATGGGGGCGCTGCATGACGGGCATCTCGCGCTGGTCGGCGCGGGGCGCCAGGCCACCGACGCGGTCGCGACCTCCATCTTCGTCAATCCGTTGCAGTTCAGTCCGAACGAGGATCTCTCGCGCTATCCGCGCGACGAGGAAGGCGACCTCGCCAAGCTGCGCGGCGCGGGCTGCGACCTCGTGTGGATGCCGCCGGTCGAAGCGATGTACCCCCCCGGAAGCGCCACGGTGATCGAGGTCGCCGGCCCGTCCGCGGGGTGGGAGGGCGATGCCCGCCCGGGCCATTTCCGCGGCGTGGCGACGGTCTGCTGCAAGCTTTTCCTGCAAAGCGAGGCCCAGATCGCCGTCTTCGGCGAGAAGGATTGGCAGCAATTGCAGGTGGTCACGCGTATGGCCGCCGACCTCGACATCCCCATCCGCATCCTGCCGGTCGCGACTGTGCGGGAGGGTGACGGGCTGGCCATGTCATCGCGCAACCGCTTCCTGTCGCCGCAGGACCGTGCGACGGCGCCGGTGCTGCTGCGCGTGATGACACGGGCCGCGACGGCGATCGCCGAGGGCGGCGTGGTCGCGACCGCGCTGGAGGAGGGGCTGGAGACGCTGCGCGTCCACGGCTTCGCGCCCGACTACCTGGCCTTGGTCGAGGCCGAAACGCTGAAGCCCCTGGCCGCGCGGCGCCCGGAAGGCCCGATGCGGCTGGTGGCGGCGGCCCGGCTCGGCGCGGTGCGCCTGCTGGACAACATCGCCGTGGGCTGATGCGAGGGGGCTGCGTCGGCGCGCGCAATCCATGCTATGCGCCCGCGCCGCCTGTCGCAGGGCGCCGGGAACCCCATCAGGAGACGACAGACCTCATGCAGCGTGAGACCCCTGCTGCGGCGACTGTGCCGCTGACCCCCATCGCCCAGTTGATCTTCGGGTCGCGCTGGCTGCAATTCCCGCTCTATCTCGGGCTGATCGTCGCGCAGGCGGTCTACGTATTCCTGTTCGTCAAGGAATTGTGGCACCTGGTGAGCCATGCCGGCGATTTCACCGAGCAGCAGATCATGCTGGTCGTGCTGGGGCTGATCGACGTGGTGATGATCTCGAACCTGCTGGTGATGGTCATCGTCGGCGGCTACGAGACCTTCGTGTCGCGGCTGCGCCTGCAGGGCCACCCGGACCAGCCGGAATGGCTGAGCCATGTGAATGCCGGCATCCTCAAGGTGAAGCTGGCGATGGCGATCATCGGCATCTCCTCGATCCACCTGCTGCGCACCTTCATCGAGGCGAGCCGGATCGGCCAGCCGAATGCCACGGTCACGTCGGAATCGGTGATGTGGCAGACCATCATCCACATGGCCTTCATCCTGTCGGCCATCGGCATCGCGTACGTCGACAGGATGACCCAGGCAAAGCACTGATCGCGGCACCGCCGCGCCCGGCATCAGGGTGTTCCAACCGCGTTGCGCGGCAACGGGGTTGGAGCCGGTTCGCCGGCCTTGCCGTCGCGCCAAGCGCTGTCGAGCCAGCGCGGTGGCCGCAACGGCTGAGGTGGCACCGCGCGCTGCCGGCCCGATGCCCCGCATCGAACCGCAAAAGCCACGGCGAGATCCGTTATCCACGCAAAGCCAGGCCAACCCCCGACAGCGTCAGCCCCATCGCCGTCGCCTCCCGCCAGCCGAAGGGTTCGCCGAGGAAGAACGCAGCACTCGCCACGCCCACCATCGGCGTGATCAACGTCCCCAGCGATGCCAGCGAGGCCGGCAGGCGCCGCAGCGCCGCGAACCAGGACAGGTAGCACAGCCCCAGCGCGAAGACGCCGCCATAGGCCAGCAAGGCCCAGTCCAGCATCGACAGCCGGGCGATGTCCGGATGGTCAAAGGCCGCCGCCAGCAGCCCCAGCGGCAGGATGCCGAGCCCCACCTGCCACACGGTCGCGCAGGTCGGCGGAAGGCCGAGCGGCCAGCGCTTGGTGACCACCGTGCCGAGCGAGAACAGAATCGCCGAGCCCAGCCCGAAGGCGACGCCCGGCGCCTTTTCCAACCCCACCGCGACGCCGCGGCCGAGCACCAGCAGCGCGAGGCCCGACAGCGCCAGCAGCAGCCCGGCGATGCGCGCCGGCCCAGGCTTTTCGCCCAGGATCGCCCAGGCCATCAGCGCCGCCCAGACCGGCATGGTGTAGCAGACGATCGTCGCCTCCGCCGCCGACAGCCACAGCAGCGAGAAGGAGGCGAGCCCCATCCAGGCCGTGACGTTGAGCAGCGACGTCAGCACCAGCCGCGGCCACAGCGACCACGGCACCGCCAGGCTTTCCCGCCGGGCCATCGTCACCGCGAGCAGCACCGCCAGGCCGACCACGCCGGCCGAGGCGCGCGTCGTCAGCACCGGCCATTCGGCCAGCAGCAGCTTCATCGCCGGCCAGTTGAGGCCCCAGCCGATCGTTGTCACTAGGAGAAGGGCCAGCCCGGTCCCGTCCGGCCGCGGCGTGCGGGTCGGCGTCAAAACCGGTAGCGCGCTCCGACGCTCAGGAAATCGGCGCCGTTGGTCGACCCGTTGATCGCCCCGAAGGCGCCGGACCGGTGATGCAGCCGGAACAGCACCTCGAGCTCCGGCAATTCCGGCGCCGCGAAGGTCAGTTCCAGCGAGAAATAGTTCAGCCAGTTCGCCGAGCGTCCATCCTTCGCCACTTCCGAAGGCGAGAGGTCCGCCACATAGGACGGCCCGATCGGATAGACCGCGAAACTGGTGCGCAGGTACCGGTTCCAGGGGAAATAGGTCCAGCGGAGGCCGAGCGCCGCATAGCCCTCGAAGCTGTTGTTGTCGCCGAAGCGGCGGCCGGCGCCGGCTTCCACCTCGATGTCGAGGTGGCGGAACACCGTGGTGATGCGCCGGTTGTAGGACAGGGTGAGGAGATAGATGTTCTCCGTCCTGGTGTCCCACGGGCTGGTGACGATGTCCGAGAAGACGTCGGAAGAATAGAGCCCGGCAAAGACCGCGATGCCGTTCGGCCGCTCATCGGCCTGGCGCGAGGCGGGCGCCGGTGCGGCGGGGGGCGGGCTCCCCGCGGCGACGGCCGCCGGGGCATCCTGGGCCGCCGCCGGCCAAGCCATGGCGATGCCGAGCAGCGCCGGAAGATAGCGCAGCGCGTGCCGGGTCAATGCATGAAATCCGGTTCCTCGCGCGACAGGATCCGCTTGATGCTGTCCAGGTGGAGCCGTGCGCTTTCGCGGTCGCCTTCGCGCATCTGGGCATAGGTGCGGGCCGCCATCTCCGGCGGCACCGGCTTCAGGGCGCGGCCGGTCGCCATCGCCATGCGCTGCACCTCGGCGGCGCGCTCCAGATAGTACAAATCGTCCCAGGCCTCGGCGACCGAGGCGCCTACCACCATCACGCCGTGGTTCTTCATGAAGACGATGTCGGCATCGCCGATGGATGCGGCGATACGGTCGCCTTCCGTCTCATCGAGCGCGAGGCCGGCATAGTCCTCATCGATCAGGGTACGGCCATAGAATTTCAGCGCCGTCTGCCCGGCCCAGACCAGCGGCGGCCCTTCCAGCATGGCGAGCGCCGTCGCATTCGGCATGTGGGTGTGGAAGGCGGCCTTCGCACGCGGCTTGTTCAGGTGCACGCGGGCATGGATAAAGAAGGCGGTGGCTTCCGGCACGCCATCGCCCGCCACGACATTGCCGTTGAAGTCGCAGACCAGCAGGCGCGACGCGGTGATCTCGCTGAACGCCCAGCCATAGGGATTCACCAGGAACAGGTCGTCACGCCCCGGCACGACGAAGGAAAAGTGGTTGCAGATGCCCTCATGCATGCCGAGCCGCGCGGCCATGCGGAAGCAGGCGGCCAGGTCGACCCGCGCCTGGCGCACCGCATCGGCGTCGAGTTCGGCATTGCGCAGGATGGCGGGGGCAGCGGGCGCGCCCAGGGCATGGGCCATGGCAAGGTCGTCTCCGGTGTGTCGCGCGGAGGTTCCCCCAGCGGCGCTGCGGGAGCAAGATGGCCCCATGGCCGCACCCCCGATCGCCGGCGTGCTGGAAACCGCGATCTATGTCGCCGACCTCGCGCGATCGCGGGAATTCTACGAGAGCGTGCTCGGGCTGACGCCGATGTTCGGCGACGCGCGGCTGGCGGCCTATGCGGTGGGTCGGTCGGTGCTGCTGGTCTTCCTGCGCGGCGCCTCCGACCAGCCGATGCCCCTGCCGGGCGGCACCATCCCGCCGCATGACGGGGCCGGGCGGATCCATTTCGCGCTGTCGATCGCCGCGGCGGATCTGGACGCCTGGGCGGCCTGGCTCGGTGAGCGCGGCGTGGCGGAGGAAGGGCGGACACGGTGGCCGCGCGGCGGCACCAGCCTGTATTTCCGCGACCCGGATGGGCATCTGGCCGAACTCGCCACGCCCGGCATCTGGCCCAACGAGCGCTGATTGACCCGCCGCAACGCCCATCGCGGCGGGTGAGGGCGGCGCCGGACGGTCGCGCCCCACCTGGCGCTTCGTTCGGTGCATGCTTCGTCCAAACGGAGGACGCTCATGCAACGCCGCCTGCTGCTTGCCGCCCTGGCCTGCCCCGCCATCGCCCATGCGCAAGCCTCCGCGCCACTGCGCGTGCTGGGTACCGGGGCGGTCGCCGCCTCCGCCCGTGACGTGGCGCGCGACATTACCGCCCGCACCGGCCGCGCCATCGCCTTCGACAACGCCAATGCCGGGGTCGCCGCAAGCCGGCTGCGCGATGGCGAGCCGATCGACCTGATGCTCAACAGCGCGACCCAGGTCGCGCGCCTGGCCGCGGACGGGTTGCTCGACGGCACGACGGTGCGGGAACTGGGCCGCATGCTGATCGGCGTGGCGGTGCGCGACGGTGCGCCGAAGCCCGACATCACGACCGAGGCGGCATTGCGCGCGGCGATCCTCGCCGCCCCGATGATCGCCCATTCGGACCCGTCCACCGGGGCGACCGCTGGCACCCATGCGGCGCGGCTGATCGGACGGCTGGACCTGGCCGAGACGATGCGGGCGCGCACGCTGGTGTTCCCCGGCGGCGGTACCGCGGTCCAGGCGGTCGCCGATGGGCGTGCCGGCCTGGCGATCTCCCAGATCAGCGAGATCATCGCCGTGCCCGGCGCGGTTCTGGTTGGCCCGCTGCCGGATTCCGCGCAGTTGGTCACCGCCTATGTCGGTGCGGTCGCGACCCGGGCGGCGGACCGAGGCGGCGCGCTCGCCTTCCTGGCCGCGCTGACTGCACCGGAAGGTCAGGCCCGCTTTCGCGCCGCCGGTTTTGCGACCGGGTAACGCCCCACTGGCCGCGGCCTGCGCCCATGGCATGATGCGCGGCAAGAACCATTGGGTGAGGAACCGTTCCATGAACCGCAGGCATCTCCTGGCCGGCGTGACGGCGCTGCCGCTCGTGGCCATTCGCCCGGCCACGGGCCGTGCGCAGTCCGGCATCTCCGACGGCGTGGTGAAGCTCGGCGTGCTCGATGACATGTCGGGCGTCTTCGCCGACCAGCAGGGCATGGGCGACGTCGTCTCCGCCCGCATGGCGGTCGAGGATTTCGGTGGCCGGGTGAATGGCATGCCCATCGAGGTGGTGTTCGGCGACCTGCAGAACCGCCCCGATGTCGGCCTGTCGATCGCCCGCCGCTGGTACGACCAGGAACGCGTCGATGCCATCTTTGGCCTGGGCAACTCGGCGGTGGCACTCGCCGTGCAGAACCTCGCGCGGGAGAAGCAGAAGATCGATGTGGTCGTCGCCGCCGGAACCACCGACCTGACCGGCAAGGATTGCTCGCCCTTCGGCGTGCACTGGACCTACGACAACTATGCCCTGGCGCGCGGCACCGTCGGCGCGGTGATGGGCGGTGGTGGGCGGAAGTGGTTCTTCATCACCTCCGACTACGCCTTCGGCCATTCGCTGGAAGCCAATGCGACGGCCGTCATCCGCGGGCTGGGCGGGGAGGTGGCCGGCACCGCCCGCGCACCGCTCGGGGAGACGGATTATTCGTCGCATCTGGTGCGTGCGGCGCAGTCGGGCGCGAATGTCGTGGGCATCGCCGCGGCCGGGACCGACTTCATCAACATCGTCAAGCAGATGGGCGAATTCGGCCTGACGCGCCGCGGCATGCAGCCCGCCGCGTTGCTGTGCCTGCTGACCAATGTGAAGGCGATCGGGCTCGACACCGCGCAGGGCATGGTCTTCACCGAGGCGTATTACTGGGACCAGAACGATCGGACGCGCGCCTTCTCCGAGCGGTTCTCGCGCATCCATGGCCGCCCGCCGACGATGTTCCAGGCCAGCATGTGGGGCGCGGTCACGCACTACCTCAAGGCGGTGCAGGCGGCGGGCACGGATGCCGCGGCGCCCGTGATGGCGAAGATGCGCGAGACGCCGATCAACGATTTCATGACGACGAACGGATCGATCCGCGCCGATGGCCGCGTCATCCGCGACATGTATCTGATGCGCGCCAAGCAGCCATCCCAGGCGCGCGGGGAATGGGACCTGCTGGACGTGGTGCAGACCATTCCGGGCAACGAGGCATTTCGCCCGCTGTCCGAAGGCGGCTGTCCACTGGTGCGGTGACGGCCCGCCGGGCGCGGGCCATTCGCCCGCGCCCACCCTGCGAGGGCGTCATGCCGGCGGCATGAGGTTCCCACTCATGCCGACGCCACGAATGCGATGCGCCGGTAGTCCGGCGAAGCCAAGCAGACCGGCGGTTGGCGCCAGGCGTCTCAGGGCCAGGACATGCCGACCACCAAGGGTCACGATGCGTGGCCGTTGGTGTTTATTCCGGCGCTTCCGCCAGCTCGACGGGCACGATCTGGACCCGGGCGACGCCGCTGCGGATCATGTCGAGATTCTGCGCGATGCGCGGGCTGAGGTCGGCGATGCGCCCGCGGGTCCAGGGGCCGCGATCCTGCACGGTGCCGGTGGTCGTCAGGCCATTCTGCAGGTTGGTCACCCGCACGACCGTGCCGAAGGGCAGGGTGCGGTGGGCGATGGTGTCCGAGGACGGGTCGAAGCGCCCGCCGCTCGCCATCCGCCGGCCGGTGAAGTGGCGGGCGTAGTAGGAGGCGGAACCGACCTGGGGATCGCCGATCGCCCGGCCGACCTCGGCGGTTCGCGTCGGCTCGGTGGCCTGGGCAACGCCCTCGGCCGACTGCGCGCAGCCCATGGTCAGCGCCGACAACCCGATCACCGCACAGCCGGCTGCCGCGCGCATCGCGGTGGTCCGGATCATCCTGCGCCGCGGGCCGGTCGTGACGCGGGGGGGCGCGTCGCGGCCGTCACAGGGTTGGGAAGCGTGGCTTGGGAACCCCATGGGGGAATCTCCTTGGTGGTCCTGGCTGCACGAGCCGTTGGGGGGATGCGCCCGGCGACGCACGCGAGAGTCTCCAGCAGGCAAAATGTGACCCATATGACAGACAGCGTGATGGCTGCCGCCATGCCATGCAACAATTCCTGGCGGCTGGCAACAGTCCTGCCTCGCCGGGGTGCTTGTCGGGACTCATCACCGCTCGCGCCGACTGACCCTCGTCCGATTTATTCGTTAAGTATTGCGCAATCGCTTCTATTATGACTTCACCTGATCGAAATTGAATTCATTCGTTAATATATTGTATTCGTTCGTGAGCGGCCGAGGGTGGAATCATGCCCGCGGAACGGTCCGCGATGGCATCCTCCGACCCTGCACGGACCCATGCCTGCGACAGTATTTCCGCCCCCGCCACTGCCCCGTCGCGGGATCATCCGGTCGCGCGCGCGACTTGTTCGCGCTGCCGCCGTCCAGTAATCCCGCGCCTTGGCCAGTGGGCAAAGAGCGAGGCGGCATCATGAGTGGCACCAACCAGCGCATCGACGGCAAGCGGCTCTGGGACAGCCTGATGGCCATGGCCGAGATCGGCGCCACGCCCAAGGGCGGCGTGAAGCGGCTGACCCTGTCCGATGTCGACAAGGCCGGCCGCGACCGTTTCAAGGGCTGGTGCGAGGCGCTGGGCCTCACCGTGCGCGTGGACGCCATCGGCAACATGTTTGCCCGGCGCGCCGGGCGTGACCCGCAGCGCCTGCCGGTGCTGCTCGGCAGCCATCTCGACAGCCAACCCACGGGCGGCAAGTTCGACGGCGCGCTGGGCGTGATCGCAGGGCTCGAGGTGATGCGCTCGCTCAACGACCTCAACATCGCCACCGACGCGCCGATCGAACTGGTGAACTGGACCGATGAGGAAGGCTCGCGCTTCGGCCATTCGCTGATGGGTTCCGGCACCTGGGCGGGCATCTACTCGCTCGACAAGACCTACGGCCTGAAGGACGTGGACGGCGTGTCGGTCTCCGAGGCGCTCGACACCATCGGCTACAAGGGCGAGCACGCGGCGAAGCCCTTCCCCGCCGATGCCTATTTCGAACTGCATATCGAACAGGGCCCGATCCTCGAGCGCGAGGGCAAGCAGGTCGGCATCGTCACCGGCGCGCAGGCGCAGGTCTGGTACGACGCGGTGATCATCGGCCAGGACAGCCACGCCGGCACGACGCCACCCTCGGCGCGCAAGGATGCGCTGGTCGCGGCCGCCCGCGTGATCACCCTGGTGGACCAACTGATGCGCGCGCGCGGTGAGGACGGCCGCGGCACGGTCGGCTTCCTGCAGATCGCGCAGCCCTCGCGCAACGTCGTGCCCGGCGAGGTGCGCTTCAGCGTCGAGTTCCGCCACCCCGACGACGCGCAGATCACCACCCTGGCCGAAACCTTCCCGGCCGAGGCTGCGCGGCTGGTCGCCGAGACCGGGTGCCGGCTCGACCTGACCGAATTGTTCCGCATCCCCGCGCAGCCCTTCGACCCGTCCTGCGTCGACCTGGTGCGCCAGGCGACGCAGCGGCTCGGCTTCTCCTCGCGGGAGATCATCTCGGGTGCGGGACATGACGCGGTCTATGTCGCGCGCTCGGTGCCGACGGCGATGATCTTCACCCCCTGCAAGGACGGCCTGTCGCACAACGAAGCCGAGAGCATCATGCCGGAGGAAGCCGAGGCCGGCTGCCAGGTGCTGTTCGAAGCGGTGGTCGCCCGCGCGAACCGCACCATCTGACGGGCGCGCGGGCCAGCGGCCGCAGCGTGACGCATATGCCGTCCTTGGCGCGGCCGCGGGGTGTCAGTCCGTCGCGCGGAGGATCACGCATGGCTGGTCTTGAGAGGCGCCTGGTCCTGCTCGCCATGCCCGCGCTTGCCGCATGCAGCGGCGCCGGTGCGCGCGACAACGCCGCCGAGGAATTGGGCGGGGGTGGGTTGTCCTCGGCGCGCGCCGCGCGCCTGGTCGCCAGCTATCCGGACCATCTCGCCCGCATCGAAGGCGATACGCTGGTCTGGACGGACGGCACGCGCATGCCGATCGGTGCAGCCCAGCCCGCGCGCCCTTTCGAGGAAATGCTGCGGTCCGCGAGCATCGCCGACCAGCTTCGGCAGGCCTACGCGCCGGGCCCCCTGCTGGCGCCGCCGCCGCGCGACCACAGCCCAGGGCGCCTGCGCAACGCCGGCTTCTTCGCGAAGATGTATGGCGATTGCCGGCAGGGCACGGTCACGCCGCAATTGCGCCCCGTCACCTGGATGCCGCGCACCAGGCCGCAGGCCTTGCCGATCACCACCGTCAACGACGTCGCCACGCGGCTCGAACGGGTGATCGGCACGCTCGATGCGATGCCCGATCGTCTCAAGGCGTATCTCGTGCCGGCGGCGGGGTCCTACAATTGCCGCGCCGTGGCCGATACCGGCCAGCCCAGCATGCACGGCACCGGGGCGGCGATCGACATCGCGGTCCGCCAATCGGACTACTGGGTCTGGGCACGGTCGCGCGGCGAGGCAGTCTACCGAAACCGCATCGCGCTCGAGATCGTCGAGGCCTTCGAGGCCGAACGCTTCATCTGGGGCGGCAAGTGGTACCATTTCGACACGATGCATTTCGAGTACCGGCCGGAGCTGTTCGGTGGGTGACGGGCATGGGGAACCGGGAGGGGCCTTGCCCCTCCCGGACCCTCCCCACCAAAGGCTTAAGGCCTTTGGAAATCTCGATTTGGCGCTGGGCAGCTGGGTTCGCCGTCACCGGGAAGACCCGTCGGGCACGAGAAGGATTTCGGGCACCGACCCTGACCGCCATGCCCTGCACCAGGAGATGGTTTCCAAAGGGCCACTGCCCTTTGGTGGGGTGGTCTGGAGGGGTGAAACCCCTCCATCCTTCGGCCTATCCCAGCGCCAACGCGGCGGAAGCCCTCCACTCGCCACCAACGGCGGTCCTCACTGCCGCCCGCCCTCCTCCCGCGCCACCAGCAACAGGACAAAGCTCGGCCGTCCCGGGGGTGCGGGCAGCACCCGGCCGGTTGCGTCGCTCGGAAACTGCCGCAGCGCCACCGTGCCCCGCACGTTGCCGCCGATCGCCTCGATCACGCCGGGGCGCGTGCGCACCACCACGTCGCAATGCATCGGCCGCGGTCGTCCCGTCTCGGCGAGGCGCCTGGTCCAATGGTCAAGCGGAACATAGGCACGGTCGGCACACAGCAGGTCGCCCGGCACCGGCGCCTGCTCCTCGGGCGCATGGGGGCTGAAGGCGGCGTGCTCCGGGTCGGTGATCGCCCGCCGCAGCACCGCGTCGATGTAGCGCGCATGCCGTGAGGAGGATGGCAGGTCGCTCTCCGGCACGCCGGCGCGCCGCGCCACGGTGGAGATGAAGGCGGCCGACCAGGCGGGATAGTCGTACAGGCTGATGTCTTCCGGGGGGCGCGGCGCATTGGGCCGCGGGCTGTCCGTGCCGTCATCGCCCGGCATCTCCGCGGTGATGCGATCGGCCATGGCGGTCACGCCGGACCGCAGGCCGAGCAGGCGGGTAGCCACGCGCCCTCCGCCGGGGATCGTGCCCCAATAGTCGAGCAGCCGCGCGAAGCGCTCCGGCGTGGCGGCGGAATCGGCAGGCGGTTCATCGGGCCAGCCGATGATGACGATGCGGCCCCAGGCTTCCCATTCGGCAATCGCCGCGCGCGCGAGCGGCGATGCCGGCAGCGCTTCGGCCGGCGGCCGTCGCCCGCTGCAGGCAGACACGGCAAGAAGCACCACGACGAGGCATATCGTACGCATGGAAGCACTCAATCCTGGACCCGGACCGTCGCGGCATTGTCCAGCAATTCCGTGCGCGCACCAGCCGCTCTCGCCTCGTGTAAGGCCGCAGCACCGCGGAATGCGCGATGGCCACTCCCACTCATCCGCCAGTCCGGTAAAACAATCGGCGTGGGGAGGATTTCTCCGCCGGAGGCCCCGTCATGACATTCCGTGCCGCGCGCAGCGACAAGTTCGGCGCCCAGGAAGGCGAGGGCATCATCCGCTGCGACGCCTGCCCGGTGCTGTGCCGCATCCGCCCCGGCCGGGCCGGCGCCTGCGCACGCTATGCCAACCAGGATGGCGTGCTGGTGCGCACCGACCCGGCGCTGACGCTCGCCCAGGCGATCGAGGGCAACCGCCCGGTCGTCGCCTTCGCCAAGGGCGAATGGGATGGCGAGATGCTCGACCCCTCGCGCGCCTTCGTCACCGGCGTCGGCGCCGGCACCACCTATCCCGACTACAAGCCCGCGCCCTTCATCGTGGGGTCCGTGCATGATGGCGTGGATACCGTGACCGTGGTGACCGAGGGGATGTTCAGCTACTGCGGCGTGAAGGTGAAGATCGACACCGACCGCCATCTCGGGCCCGAAGCCGCCCCCGTGCGGGTGAATGGCGAACAGGTCGGGCACGTCACTACGGCGGAATACGGATCGCAGATGCTGTCGATCGGCGGCGTGCGGCATTTGACCGGCGGGTCGAAGAAGGAAGGCGTCGTCACCTGCGAGACGCTGCTGAAGCTGTGCGATGCCGAGCCGGTCGAGATGACGATCGACGGCGGGCACGGCGTCATCGTCCAGGCGGGCGCGGCGCCCATCGTCGACGGCACGCCGGAACGGCGCATGCGCGTGGGTTGCGGCAGCGCGACCGTGGGCATCTTCGCCCAGCAATGGCTCGGCCATGTGGATGAGGTGATCGTAGTGGACGACCACATCACCGGCGTGTTGACCGAACACCAAGCCGGGAAGGTCCTGAACATGCGCGCGGCGGGCATCCGCGTGCGTGGCCGTCGTTCCACGCCAGGACGTTATTTCCAGGTGGCGCAGCCGGGGCTTGGCTGGGGCGGCACCGACATCACCGATCCGCTCGCCATCATCGAGAAGATCGACCCTAAGCTCGCCTGGCCCGGCCTGCGCCTGCTGCTGACCAGCACGACCGGCGAGGACGCGCTGTTCTGCGTGCTGGATGACACGCTGACCCCGGTACCGGCGGAAATGCCGCCCGCCGTGCGGATCGTGGTGGACCGCATCGGGGAGAATTGCGAGCCATCCCTGTGCAGCGTGGTGTTCCTCGCCGGCGCCGGCGGGTCGCTGCGGGCCGGGGTGACGCAGAACCCCGTGCTGCTGACGCAATCCGTCGCGAGCGGGCAAACCCGCGTCACCATGGGCGGCGCACCGGTCTATCTGTGGCCGGGGGGCGGGATCACCGTGATGGCGGATGTGCTGCGCATGCCGAAGCTGTCCTTCGGGCACGTGCCGACGCCGGCCATCGTCGCGCCGATCGAATTCACCCTGCCGCGGGCGCTCTACGAACGCCTCGGCGGGCATATGGAGGAGATCGTGCCGGTGGAGGAGGTGCTGCGCGGGCTCGGGGCGGATCTGCGGGTGGAGACCTGGCATCCGGCGAACCCCTGGCCGTTCGGGCGGTGAGTGCGGGACGCAGCGGAGGGGCGCCGCCCCTCCAGACCACCCCTCCAGGGGCCAGCGGGCCCCTGGACCGCGGAAACCTGGTTCCGGATGCCGGAGGGCGGTGCGGGGCTTGGCGGTGTTGGGGCATCGGCTGGCATGCGATGGACCGGCCGAAGCACGCGGTACCCGGTATCGGTTTCCGAAGGCCTGGGGTCTTTCGTGGGATGGGATGGAGGGGCAGCGCCCCATTGGCGCGAAGTTCGGGCGTCGTGGCGCCTCGGAGAGGGGCTTTGCCCCTCTCCGAACCGCACCCCACCAAAGGCTTAAGGCCTTTGGAAACCTCAACTTTCGCACTGAACGCCGTAGGTCGGTGTGAGGGCCGTGGTGCCATCCCCGGCACCCCTCCGGCCCCGCGCTGTCCCCCATGCAAAGCGCCAAAATCCCGCGGTCCAGGAGCCCGTTGGCTCCTGGCGGGGTGGTTTGGAGGGGCAGCGCCCCTCCAACCTTCGCGCTCATGGCGCGGCGCCCCTCCGGTCTTCGGGCACGAGGGGCGAGCAACCCCCAACGCCGCGGCCTGACCCGCGATGGACGCACCGATCGTCCAGCGCCTGACCGGCGACCGCCTGCACCTCTCCCACGGCCCCATCGATGTCGTACTGCGCGCCTGGGGCGCGCCGGAGGCCGTGCAGGCCGCCGCGGCCGCCGCCGTTGCCCTGTTCCCGACCATTCTCCCTGGCCTGGTCGCGGAGTTGCCGGCGCTGCGCCGCCCGATGGCCGAGGCACCGCAGGTCGCGCATCCGGTCGCGCGGCGCATGCTGGCGGCCTGCGCGCCCTTTGCGCCCAGCTTCATCACCCCCATGGCCGCCGTGGCCGGTGCCGTGGCCGATGCGTTGCTGGCGGCCATGCGCGCCGCGGCACCGTTGGCGCAGGCCTATGTGAATGATGGCGGCGACATCGCAATCCATGTCGCGCCCGGCGAATCCCTCGCCATCGGGCTGGCTGCCGATCCGCGCCATTTGGCGCTGGATGGTGCGCTGCGGGTCACCGCCGGGTCTGGGATCGGTGGTGTCGCCACCTCGGGACGGCATGGCCGTTCCTTTTCGCTCGGCATCGCCGACGCGGTGACGGTGCTGGCGCGCGATGCTGCCACCGCCGATGCCGCGGCGACGCTGATCGCCAATGAGGTCGATTTTGATAGCCCGGCGGTGCGTAGAATGCCGGCGTCAGACCTGGACCCGGATAGCGACCTCGGCGACCGGCTGGTGACGGTCGATGTCGGCACGCTGTCGGATGGAGAGATCGCGCGCGCTCTGGACGCCGGGCTGGCGCGGGCGGAGGCCTTTCGCGCCGCGGGGCACGTCCTGGGCGCGGCGCTGCGCCTGGGTGGGGTCGTGCGCGCCACCGGGCTTGCTCTGCTGCCGGCACCCTGAACGCAGAAAGGGCGCCTTGCGGCGCCCTTCCCGTATCCGTCGATGATCCGAAGATCAGCGCAGGATGATTTCCACGCGGCGGTTCTGCGGCTCGCGGGTGTTGTCCGGGGTCGGAACCAGCAGGTTCGTCTCGCCGAAGCCACGGGCGACGATCTCGCCGCGCGGCACGCCCAGGCGGACCAGCTCGGCAGCCACGTTGTTCGCGCGGCGGACCGACAGGGCCTGGTTGTAGGTGGCCGAGCCCGAGGTGTCGGTGTAGCCGTTGACCTCGATCCGGGTGACCGCCTGGCGGGTACGGGCCTGCGCCGCTTCCGCGATGATCTGGCGGGCGCGGTCGGTCAGGTTGTCGCGGTTCCAGTCGAAGAACACCAGGAAGGTGCGCGCCGGCGCCGGAGCAGCGGCCACCGGGGCCACCGGGGCGGCGGTGCGGCCGAAATTGTAGCGAACGCCGAACAGGATCGACCAGTTGTAGTTGTCGGTGCTGAACTTGACGTTGTCGCGGGCGGTGAGGGTCTGGCCGTTCACCGTCGCGTTGGAGTTGAAGCGACCGTCGATGTCGTCGCCGGTCGTGCCCATGAAGCGGCCTTCGGCGGTCAGCGCCAGGCCCGGGACGGAGTCGATCGGGAAGGCGACGCCCAGGATGGCCTGGTATCCGAAGGCGCCGTTGGTGCCGCCGGCATTGAACGAGGCGTTGTTGTTGCCGTTCCGGACCTGGAAGCCGACGCTGTCGTAGTCGTTCCACACGTAGCCGGCGCCGACGCCGACATACGGCATCACCGGGCCGAGCACGAAGTCATACAGCACATTGGCCATCAGGCCGTAGCTGCGGACCGTGCCGGTCGTGCGCGGCAGGTTGCCGGAGTTGGAGGAGATGCTGTCGACGTCATTCTGGCGGTAGTTGCCCTCGACTTCGAGGCGCAGACCGTTGCCGAAGCCGTAGCCGACCGAGAGAACGCCGGCCCAGCCCCACTCGAAGGAGATGGAGATGCCGCGGTTGGAGTCGGAGTCGTCGAGGAAGTTGGTCCCCAGGCCGGCACCGATGTAGATGCCCTGGACCCGCGGGTCCCAGCTCTGCGCGTTTGCCGTCGCGACCATCGGCAGCGACAGCAGCGTCGCGGCAAGAAGCGTCTTCTTGAAGCTCATCGTCATTCCTCGCATCGGATCCCGCACCGACACCGCCGGTGCTCATGGCGCCCCCTGCTACCGGGGTTCATGCAGCACTTAACCACAACTCCCGGCGGCGCGCGGCGGTGATCATGCCCCCGATCCAACATCACCGAAACACTGTGGCGACGGAGACACACCCTGTGGCCCCGGAGTGTCCGGCCCGGTGCACGGCCCCCAGCAGGTTCGCCCCTGTCACGTCAGGATTTTCACCGACTGCGTGTCGCGCCCGGTCTAGTCTGTCCGGCGGCGGCCCTCCCGCCTGGCCGCCGTCGCACACGGCCGGTCCACGGCCGGGCAAGGGAAGGAAACCGTCGCCATGAGCGCCACGACCAATGGAACAGCCCCCGCGTCGAGACCGCCCGGCGGGGCCAGGCCCCGCGCCGTTGCCCTGATCGGTCCGCAGGGCAGCGGCAAATCCACGCTGTTCGACGCGCTGCTGGCCGCCGCCGGGAGTGCGCCACCGCGCCGCGCGGACGCTCGCAGCCGGTCCATGGGCACCGAGACACGGCTCGCCCACTGCGTGCTGATGAACGAAGTCTGGGCGCTGCTCGACTGTCCCGGCTCGGTCGAATTCGGGCAGGAGGTCGCCGCCGCCCTCGCAGTCGCCGACGTCGCCGTGCTGGTCTGCGAACCCGATCCCGCCCGCGCAGCCGCCCTTGCCCCCGCCTTCCATGCGTTGGAACAGGCCGGCCTGCCCGCGATGGTTTTCATCAACAAGGCCGATGCGCTCGGCGACGGCCGCATGCGCGACACCATCGCCGCGCTGCAGGCCCATTCGCGGCGCCCGCTGGTGCTGCGCCAGGTGCCGATCCGCGAGGGAGGGGAGGTCACCGGCTACGTCGACCTGGTCAGCGAGCGGGCCTATCGCTGGCGCCGGGGCGAGCCCTCGGAACTGATCCGCATCCCGGACAGCATGCTGCCGCGGGAGGCGGAGGCCCGCGCCGCCCTGGCCGAGGCCCTGGCCGACCACGACGACGCCCTGCTCGAGAAGGTGGTCGAGGAGACCATTCCCACACCGGAGGACCTGTACCGCCCGCTGCATGCCGACGTCATCGCGGGCGGCCTGGATCCGGTGCTGTTCGGCGCCGCGGAACGCCGCCACGGCGTGATGCGGCTGTGGAAGGCGCTGCGCCACGATGCCCCCGACCCCGTCGACACCGCCGCCCGCCATGGCCTTGAAGCGGACGGCGAGCCTGTCGCGCAGGTGTTCCGCACGCTGCATGCGGGCCATGGTGGAAGGCTATCCTTTGCGCGGATCTGGCGCGGCACGTTGAAGGATGGCGCCACCGTCAATGGCGGGCGGATCGGCGGCATCACCCGCTTTCCGGCCGGCGAGCCCGCCAAGGTGCCGGAAGCCGGCCTCGGCGAGGTGGTCGCCCTGGGCAGGCTCGACAACATGGTGACCGGGGCGACGCTGTCGGCGTCCGGCACCGCGGAAGCCTTGCCTTTCCCGGCCCCGGCCGCGCCGGTCTATGCGCTGGCCATCGCGAATGAGGACCGCAAGGACGATGTCCGCCTGTCCGGCGCGCTGCAACGGCTGGCGGAGGAGGATCCGTCCATCACCGTGCTGCAGGATGCCGAGACGGGGCAGATCCTGCTCGGCGGGCAGGGCGACATCCATATCGGCCATGCCGTCGCAAGGCTGGCGGAGGCGCATGGACTGCGCGTGACGACCGCCCGGCCGCGCATCGCCTTCCGCGAAACCATCCGCCAGACCGCCCGCCACCATGCGCGGCACCGGCGCCAGACCGGCGGCCACGGGCAGTTCGCCGATGTGACGCTGGAAGTTTCGCCGCGCGCCCGTGGGGAGGGTTTCGCATTCGAGGACCGCATCGTCGGCGGCGCCATACCCCGCAAATTCATCCCCGCCGTGGGCGAGGCGGCAGAGGACGCAACCCGCCGTGGTCCGCTCGGCAACCCGGTGGTGGACATCGCCGTCGCCCTGCTGGATGGCGCCTTCCATTCGGTCGATTCATCGGACATGGCCTTCTCCACCGCGACGCGGATGGCGATGCAGGAAGCACTGGCGAAGGCCGAACCGGTGATGCTGGAACCGGTGGATCACGTGACGATCCTGGTGCCCCAGGACGGCACGCCCGCGGCGCAGCGGCTGCTGACCGGCCGACGCGGGCAGATCCTCGGCTTCGCGGAGAAGGAGGATTGGCCGGGCTGGGACGAGGTGCAGGCGCTGGTCCCCGAGGCCGAGTTGCACGACCTGATCATCGAGCTGCGGTCGCAGACCATGGGGCTCGGGACGTATACGCGCCGCTTCGACCACTTGGCGGAAGCGCGCGCACGATAGGCTGCGTTGCGGGGGAGGACGCCCTCCCCCGCGCGGGCCGGGACTTTGCAGCGTGGCCCGACGTGGCACACTCCCCCCACACAAGGGGAAACGCCACATGGCCAGCCAGTACACCGTCGCCGATCTCGTCGCCGACTTCCTGCCGCAGATCGGCGTCTCGACTGTCTTTGGCATCGTCTCGGTGCACAACATCCCGATGCTCGACGCGATCGGCCAGCGCAATGCGCTGCGCTACGTCATGGCGCGCGGCGAGATGGGCGGGGCGCACATGGCGGATGCCTATGCGCGGGTGAGCGGGCATCTCGGCGTTGTCTTCACCAGCACTGGCCCGGGCATGGCCAACGCCATCCCCGGCCTGGTGGAGGCGCGCTTCGCCGGATCCCCCGTGCTGCATATCACCGGCCAGACGGCGACCAGGCACGTCGACCGCGATGTCGGCACGGTGCACGACGTGCCGGGCCAGACGGCGATGCTCGCCGCCGCCTGCAAGGCCGCCTTCCGCGTGCGCAGCGCCAACGAGGCCTTCGGCGTGCTGGTGCGCGCCGCGGCCACGGCGCTCTCCGCGCCGCGCGGGCCGGTTTCCGTGGAGATCCCGATCGACCTGCAGCGCGCGGCGATCGCGCGGCCTGCCGGGCTCGATGCGCTGGTGCTGCCGATCGCCGCGCCGCTGCCGCCGAGCGCCGCCGAGTTGGACGCGGCCGCCGAGATCCTCGCGGCGGCGAAGCGGCCGATGCTGTGGCTCGGCAATGGTGCCAAGCAGGCGCGCACGCAGGCGCTTCGGCTGATGGAACTCGGCTTCGGCGCGGTGTCGTCGTGGAACGGGCGCGGCACCATCCCCGAGGATCATCCGATGAGCCTTGGCGGTCTGCACGGCAACGGTTCGTCGCGCGTGCAGGAGTTCTACGGCAGCGTCGATGCAATGCTGGTCGTCGGCTCGCGGCTGCGCGGGCATGAGACGGGCGACTTCTCGATGAAGCTGCCCGCCACGCTGATCCATGCGGATTGCGACGCCACCGCCAATGGGCGCACCTACCCCAACAGCCTGTTCGTCCATGGCGATGCGGCCCTGGTGATGGCGGGCATTGCCGACCGCCTCGCCGGGCGCGCTTCCGTCGAGCCCGGCTACGCTGCGGATTTCGCCGCGATGAAGGCGCGCGCACGGGCGGAATACCTGGCGACGCTCGGCCCCTATGCCGGTTTCCCCGAGGCGATCCGCGCCGCCCTGCCGCGCGACGGCGTCTGGGTGCGCGACATCACCATCGCCAATTCCACCTGGGGCAACCGCGTCTTCCCGCTGTATGACCCGTGCAATTCCGTCTATCCGGTGGGTGCGGCGATCGGGCCGGGGCTCGCGCTCGGCATCGGCGCGTCGATCGCGGCGCAAGGACGCAAGACCATCGCGATGTGCGGCGATGGCGGCTTCTCGCTGGGCATGTGCGAGCTGTTCACCGTGGCGCAGGAAAAGCCCGATCTGGTGACGATGGTGATGAACGATGGCGGCTACGGCGTTATCCGCCACATCCAGGATGCGGTCGCCGATGGGCGGCAATTCGGGCACGATCTGCTGACGCCGGAATTGCAGGGTCTCGCGGCGCTGGCGGGGCTGCCCTATTTCAAGGTGAGCAGCGCGGATGGCGTGGGCGACGTCGTGGCGCAGGCGCTGGCGGTGAAGGGGCCGGCGGTGGTTGAAGTGGATATGCGCGCGATCGGCGCGGTGCCGCCCTATGCGCCCTATGCGACCATGGGCAAGCATGCGGAGCGGGCGCGGCAATAGGGGGCCTTGCCCCCTCCGCCACCGCCCCAACCACAGTTATCCATTCACGTGGAAGTGCAGCGTGAATGGGCTGGGGCCTTCGGGACCTCGGCTTGGTACTGGGCGTGATCGTCAACGCCGAAGGAAGCATTCACGACGGGCACCAGGCTTCATGTGGACGCTCGCCTCCTCTCTCGATGCAAAGCGCCCAGTGACGGTTTCCAAAGGCCCACTGGCCTTTGGTGGGGTGGCTTGGAGGGGCAAGGCCCCTCCAATTCCCCTGCATTGCCGTCGCGCACATGCGGCGGCGCCCATGGCAGGCGCGCTGCCCAACCTCGCGGCGCCAGGCTTGTCCTGTCGGGTCGCCTGCGGAACACTGCGCAGGGAGAAAACGCCATGAAGACCCGAACCGGGTTTCCGGCCGGCCGTGCCGGCGCCGTGCACGCCGTGCCCATGGCGTGGTCATCAGGACCCGCCGCACCGCTGCCGACAGCATCGCCTCCACCGGCCCCCACCATGACGTCCAGGCGGCCGAGGCGGCATCACCGCGGCGCGCGCCGGACGCTGCCGCACAGAAGGCACAGGACATGATCGAGATCGAACGCGGGCTGCTGAAGACGGCCCTTGGCACCATCCACTACCGTGCCGCCGGCAGCGGCGATCCCATCCTGCTGTTCCACATCAACCAGCAATCCTCGGCCATGATGCTGGAATTGATGGAGGCGCTGGCGCCGGATTTCCGCGTGCTGGCCATGGACTATCCGAGCCACGGCATGTCCGACCACGTTGCGCGGCAGCCGAGCATCGGCGACTACGCCGACATCGCCGTGCGGCTGATGGATGCCAACGGGATCGCCCGAGCCCATCTGATCGGCGAGGCGGTTGGGTCGCTGGTGGCGACCGACCTTGCCGGCCGCCACCCTGATCGCGTGTCACGGGTTCTGCTCGTCAATTGCCCGTACCTGCCAGGCGTGCCGCTGAACCAGACCAAGGGCGATGTCACGTCGGACCATCGGCCGACCGACCCATCCGGCTTCCCGCTGACGCGCACCATGGAATTCGTGCTGGATCGCGATCCCGCGCATTCGCCGATGCACCTGACGCAATCCTGGATGGACCGGATCAACCGCGCGCAGATCGAAGCCGGGCGGAACCGATGGCAGGCGCTGGACGCGCTGCGCGCTTTCGACCTGCCCGGCGGCCTCGACCGTCTGCGCCGCCCGGTGCGCGTGCTGATGGGCGAGCATTTCTACTTCCTGCAGTACCGGGACACGATGATGGCGCACCTGCCGGGTGCTGCGCTCAAGGTCGTGCCGAACGGACGCTTCTGCGTCACCTGGGAACACGCCGCGACGGTGGCGCAGGAGGCAAGGACGTTCCTGCGCGACGAGGCCGACTGATCGTCCAGCACAACGACAACACGGCCTCCGCAATGACGGCGGCCGCCGGGGAGGAGATCACCATGCGCAGACGAACTATCCTGGCAAGCGCCGCGGCGCTGCCGATGGCGCGGCCGGCACGGGCCTGGCAACCGGACCGGCCGCTGCGGCTGGTCATCCCCTTCGTCGCGGGCGGCCCGGCGGATCTGTTCGGCCGGGTCTTCGCCGAGGCGCTGGGTGCGCGGCTCGGCAAGACGGTGGTTGCCGAGAACCGCTCCGGCGCCGGCGGCGTGCTGGGCGTCGATGCCGTCGCGAAGGCCGCGCCCGATGGCTACACCCTCGCGCTGACCACCACGGCGACGCTGGCCATCATCCCCGCCATGCCGGTGCGCATGCCCTTCGATGCGATGCGCGACCTGGCGCATCTGACGCTGGTGGTGCGCGTGCCGGAAGTCCTCGCCGTGAAGGGGGAGGGCGGCGAGTTCCGCACCCTTGCCGAGCTGATCGCCGCGGCCAAGGCGCGGCCGGGCGGATTGCAGTTCGGGTCGTCCGGCGTCGGCTCCATCACGCATCTCGCCTGCGAATTGCTGGCGGCGGAGGCGAAGCTGGATGTGGTCCATGTGCCGTATCGCGGCATCGCGCCGGCGGTGACGGACCTGCTCGGCGGCCGGGTCCATTTCGTGGTGGCAGATGTGCCGGTGCTGATGCCGCACATCACGGCCGGCACGCTGCGGCCGCTTGCCGTCACCACGGCCAACCGCATCGCCGCGCTGCCGGATGTGCCGACCACGGCCGAGCTCGGCATGCCGAGCGTGGTGTCCGACAATTGGTATGGCCTCGGCGTGCCCGCCGCGACGCCCCGTCCGATCCAGGACGCCATCCACGCCGCGGCGTTGGAGGCGTTGCGGGACGAGGCGCTGGTGCGCCAGTTCACGCGCGTGGAGGCCACGCCGTCGCCCATGTCGCGCGAGCAGTACATGGACTTCATCCAGGTCGAGCAACGCAAATGGGCGCCGGTCGTGCGCGCGACGGGAGTGAATACCTACTGATGGGGTGGTCGCTCGGAGAGGGGCGCCGCCCCCTTTCCGAACCCCAACCGGCCAAAGGCCTGAATACTTCTGGACACTTCGATCTGGCGCCGGGGGCGGTATGAGCGTCCGGTCGTTCTTCAGTTCACGCCCAGCGCGCCGCCCATCACGTCGCCGATCCCGTCATGGATCACCAGATCCGCGAGCTCGTCGAGCGGCGTCTCCTGCTTGTTCACGATCACCAGCCTGGCGCCGCGGCGCTTGGCGATCTCGGGGAAACCCGCCGCCGGATACACCACCAGCGAGGACCCCAGCACGATGAACAGGTCGGCCGCCAGCGTCTCCTCCTGGGCGCGGCGCATCGGTTCTTCCGGCATGGCCTGGCCGAAGGCGATGGTGGCGGTCTTCACCAGTCCGCCGCAGGCGGTGCAGGCGGGCACGTCCCCATCGCGATCGAAGGCCACGCGCAGCGCGCCGATCTCATAGCGCCGGCGGCAGTCCAGGCAATGCGCGTAGGTCGAATTGCCGTGCAACTCGATCACCTGCGCTTCGGGGATCCCCGACGCCTGGTGCAGCCCGTCGATGTTCTGGGTGATCACCGCCTGCGCCTTGCCCTGCCGCACCAGCAGCGCCACCGCGCGATGGCCGCGATTGGGTTGGGCGGCACGCATCGTGTCGTCGCCGGCGAAGCGCCGCCGCCAGGTCTCGCGCCGTGCCTCGGCCGAGGCGACGAAATCCTGGAACAGGATCGGCTGCATCTTCGTCCAGACGCCGTTGGTGCCGCGGAAATCGGGAATGCCGGATTCCGTGCTGATGCCCGCCCCGGTGAAGATCGCCACGCGCCGCGCGTCGTCGATCATCCGGCGCAGCACGGCGGCGTTGCTCACGGCAGCCGCGCCAGGATGAACAGGCGGCGGAACGGCAACAGCACCACCCCATCGGCCTGCGGCGGATAGGCCACGCGCATCGCCGCGCGATAGGCGTCGAGGAAACCCTCCCGTTCCGCGCCTTGAAGCGCGTCGAGATACGGCCGCAACGAAGTGCCCATCGCCCATTGCACGACGGGGTTATCCCCGCGCAGCACATGGATGTATTCCGTCACCCACAGGTCGAGCGAGGCGACGCGCGGCCGCAGCAGGTCGTAGTAGTCGCCGGGTGTCAGGATCGGCGGCGCGCTGGCGATGCGCGACAGCGTGCCAGCCCAAGGGCCGTCGCGCGCGATACGGTCCTGCTCGGCCCGCAGCGGTGCCGGATGCATGGACGGCATCTGCACGGCCATCACGCCGCCAGGTGCGACCGCCGACAGCAGGCGGGGGAATAGCGCCTTGTGCCCGCCGAGCCATTGCAGCGCGGCGTTGCTGAACAGCACATCGACGGGTTCGGGCGGCAACCATGTCGCGATATCGGCCTGCGCGGTGGCGAAGCCGCTCGCCGCGGCCTTGGCGAGCATCGCCGCAGAGCCATCCACGCCGGTCACCGTCGCCGCCGGGAAGCGCGCGGCCAGCAGCGGCAGCGCATTCCCCGCGCCGCAGCCGAGATCGACGACGCGCTTCGGCCCTGGATGCGGGATGCGGCCAATCAGGTCGATCGCCGGGCGCAAGCGCTCATCCTCGAAGCGCAGATACTGCGCGGCATCCCAACTGGAGGCGCTCATGGCAATGCGGTTCCGTGTGCATGAAGGTTGGAGGGGCGCTGCCCCTCCAAGCCACCCCGCCAGGGGGCAACGGCCCCCTGGACCGCGATCGTCTGGTGCTCAACCGCCGCAGGTTGGCGCCAAGTAATGGTTTCCAACGCCCTTAAGCCTTTGGTGGGGTGAGCCCGAGAGGGGCAAGGCCTTTCTCGGTCCCCGCCGCCCATCACAGGAACCTCGCGCGGATATCGACGCTGCTCTCGCGCCCGAGCTTGTCGAAATGCTCCGCGATCCAGGCCTCCGCCGCCTCACGACCATATTGGCGCAGCATGCACAGGAAGTCCCAGTCGCCGTTGAACTTGGTGGACAGCTTGAAGCCGCGCAGCCGTTCCTCATCCTCGATCAGGTGGATGAACAGGCGGCGGTAGCGCGGCTGCTCCAGCCGCCCGGAATCGAGCAGGCGCTGCACAAAGTCGATGGCGCGCATCTCGGCCATCAGCGACCCGTTGAAGGTGATCTCGTTGAGCCGGTTGACGATGTCCGACACGCTGGTCGGATGCTCCTCGCGCACCTGCGGGTTCAGCTGGATCAGGATGATGTCGGGCGGCCCGCCCTGGTCATACAGCGGCCACAGCGCCGGATTGCCGAGATAGCCACCATCCCAATAGGGCTCGCCATCGATCTCCACCGCCTTGAACACCTGCGGCAGGCAGGCGGAGGCGAGCAGCGCCTCGACCGTGATCTCGCGCCGGGTGAAGACGCGCGGCTTGCCGGTGCGCACGCTGGTGGCCGAGATGAACAGCCGCGGCGCTTTCGCCTCCGACCGCAGCCGTTCGAAATCGATGCTGTCGGTCAGCGCGTCGCGCAGCGGGTTGAAGTCGATCGGGAAGGGGTTGATCTGATACGGCGACAGCACGCGCGAGAGGTTGTCGAAGGTCCGGTAGGCGAAGGACCAGGTCAGGTCATGCCCCCAGACCAACTTCTCGAAGGGCGTCGCCTGGATCGGGCTCATGGCCAGGCGCCGCGCCATGGTCCGCCAGAAGCGATCGAGTGCGGCAATGGCCGCCTCCGGCCCGCCTTCCAGCAGCCCCTGCACCAGCATCGCGCCATTGATCGCGCCGGCCGAGGTGCCGGACAGGCCATCGACCTCCAGCCGGTCATCCTCAAGCAGCCGTTCCAGCACGCCCCAAGTGAAGGCGCCATGCGTGCCCCCGCCCTGCAGCGCCAGGCTGATGCGCCGCTTCGCGGGTGGTCGTGCGACCGCCGGCGCGGCAGGCGCCTCCGCTTCGCTCACGAAGCCGTCCAGCCGCCATCCGCCGAGAAGGCGATGCCGTTGATCCCGCCCGAGCCCGGTCCGCACAGGAACACCGCCATGTGCGCGATGTCGTCCACCTCTACCCAGCGCTTGGAGGGCTGCTTCTCCAGCAGGTAGTCGCGCAGCGCGACTTCCTCGGACACGCCATGTTCCTTGGCCAGCGGGCCGACCTGCGCCTCGGCCAGCGGGGTGCGCACGAAGCCCGGGCAGATCGCGTTCGATGTGATCAGCGTTTCCGCCACTTCCAGCGCGACCACCTTGGTCAGCCCCACCACGCCATGCTTGGCGGTGACATAGGCCGCCTTGTGCGGGGAGGCGCGCAGCCCGTGCGCCGAGGCGATGTTGATGATGCGCCCCCAGTTGCGCGCGCGCATCGCCGGCAGCGCCGCCTTGATGGCGTGGAAGTTGGACGACATGTTGATCGAGATGATCGCGTCCCACTTGGCGTCGGGGAATTCCTCGATCGGCGCGACGTACTGGATGCCGGCGTTGTTCACCAGGATGTCCAGGCTGCCGAGCGTCTTCTGGGCGTCCGCAACCATCGCGCGGACCTCGTCCGGCTTCGAGATGTCGGCACCGGAATAGGGCGCGTCTCCGCCGCCCATGGCGGCGCCGACGGAAGCGCGCGCCGCGGCGATCTCCTCGGGCTTTCCGAAGCCGTTCAGCATGACCTTGGCGCCGGCCTGCGCCATGAGCATTGCGATGCCGTGACCGATGCCGGAGGTGGAGCCGGTGATGAGGGCCGTCCGGCCTTCGAGGGTGCGGTCCATGGAAAGCGTCTCCGTCTCGGTGGCGGTATGCCGGCGGGGGCCAGCGGGGGGCGCATGGTGGCGAAGCGGGCGGCCGCGGGGAAGCCCCTCGCGTGGGTGGGCGATTGCGGGGCGGGCGGCCGCGTTAACGCGGGGCCAACACTGTTCCGTGAATATGCCGGGCGCCGGATATACCCGTAGCCCCCGAGGTACCCAATGCTGTCCCGCCTGTCCCTGCGCGCGAAACTCCTTGGTGGATTTGGCTTTATCGTGGCCCTGCTGGTCGTGGTCGGTGGCAGCGGCCTGTGGGCGGCCATGCGCATGCAGGACAGCATCGACGACCTGTCCCAGAACTGGCTGCCCTCGGTCCAGGTCCTCGGGCGCTACAAGGCCGCCGCGATGGAGGTCCGCCAGATCGATACGGCGTTGCTGCTGTTCCGCGAGCCGGCTGCGCGCGCCCAGCGCCGGCCGCGGGTCGAGGCGGCCTGGGCGGAATTGCGCGACGCCTGGCAGACCTATGAACCGCTGATCCTGTCGAGCGAGGAGCAGCGCCTGGCGGCCGCCATCCGGACCCTCGGCACGGCCTATCTGCAAACCCATGCCGAGACGGTGCGGCTGCTCGACGCGAATGACGACGCCGCCGCGTACAACGCCTTTGCCGCCGCGCGCCCGGCCTTCGAGGATTACATTCGCGCCATCGACGCCGCCATCCAGTTCAACGCGGAAGGATCCGCCCGGGCACGGGCCGATGGCAGCCGCGTCAGCCATGCGGCCATCTGGGGCATTGCCGGGGTGATGGCGGCGGCTCTCGTGCTCGGCTTCTCCATCGCCGTGCTGATCGGGCGCAGCATCGCCACCCGGATCGTCCGCATCGCGGAAGCAACCGGGCGCATGGCGCACCGTGACTACGCCTTCGCGCTGCCGGAGGTCGCCCACCAGGACGAGATCGGTGCGCTGGCGCGCTCGCTCGACACCTGCCGCGACGGCCTCAAGGAAGCCGACCGCCTGGCCACCCAGCAGGTGGAACAGGCCCAGGCCCAGGCCGAGCGCGCCAAGCGCGTCGATGCCCTGGTCAAATCCTTCGAGGCCGAGGCGAGCGGCGTGCTGCGGGCCGTCAGCAGTGCCGCGACCGAATTGTCGGCCACCGCCGGCGTGATGACCGAGACCGCGGAGGACGGCACCCGGCAGGCCGCCGCCGTCGCCGCCGCCTCGGAACAGGCGAGCACCAACGTGCAGACCGTCGCCGCCTCCACCGAGGAACTCGCCGCGTCGATCTCCGAGGTGGCGCGCCAGGTGCGCGACACCGCGGCGATCACCAACCGTGCGGCGGATGCGGCGCGCGCGACCGACGGCACCGTGCGCGGCCTGGCCGAGGCGGCGAACAAGATCGGCGACGTCGTCCGGCTGATCAACGACATCGCCGGCCAGACCAACCTGTTGGCGCTGAACGCGACGATCGAGGCCGCCCGCGCCGGGGAGGCCGGCAAGGGCTTCGCCGTGGTGGCGAGCGAGGTCAAGAATCTCGCCAGCCAGACGGCGAAGGCGACCGAGGAGATCGCCCAGCAGATCACCGCCATGCAATCCGAGACGACGCGCACGGTCGATGCCATTGAGGCGATCGGCCGCACCATCGAGGAACTCAACGCGACGACCTCGCAGGTCGCCGCCGCCTCGGAACAGCAGGCCGCGGCGACGCAGGAGATCGGGCGCGCCGTGGCGGAAGCGGCGATGGGTACGCAGGAAGCCTCGCGCAGCGCGGCGGGCGTGAAGCAGGGCGCTGAACGCACCGGCGGCGCGGCGCAGGACTTGCGCGGCGCCTCGGCCGAACTCGCCCAGCAATCCGAAAGGCTGCGCGGGCAGGTGGACGGCTTCCTTGCGGAGATACGCGCCGCCTGACGCGGCCCCGGCAGGCCGGCCCCGCGCCATCGCGGGGCTGGCCGCGTCAGGGCAGGTGCTTCAGCAGCCCGACCAGCCGCTTCACGGGCGCCGAAAGCAGCTTCGGCGTGTAGAACTCGGAGGCTGCGCGCTTCGCCGCCTCCTGCGCCGTCGGATAGGGCAGCACCGCCCCGGCCAGTGATGACAGCCGCCGCCCGATCATCATCACGAATAGGCCGGCCATGTCGCCCACCCCCGGCCCGACGAGTGAGGCCCCGAGCAGCCGCCCCTTGCCGTCCACGACCAGCTTTACCAGCCCTTCCGCCCGGCCCTCGGCGACCAGCCGGTCGTTCTCGGCGAGCGGCCAGCGCAGGATCGTCAGGTCGCGCCGCCCGGCGGCGCGCAGTTCGGCCTCGGTCGGGCCGATCTGCGCCAGGCCGGGGTCGGTGTAGGTCACGCGCGGCAGCGCGTCGTATGAGAGTTTCGCCGGAAGGCGGAACAGCATGGACCGCGCGATGATGCCGGCATGCTGCGAACAGACATGGGTGAATGCGCGCGGCCCCAGGCCCTGCGGGTCGGCGATGTCCCCGGCCGCCCAGACCCGGCGGTTCGACACGGACCGCAATGCTCGGTCGGTGGTGATGCCGCGCGGGGACGCCGCGATTCCCGCCGCGGCCAGGTCCAGGCCTGCCAGCCGCGGCGCCCGCCCGACCGCCAGCAGCAGATGCGTCCCGGTCAACCGCGTGTCGTCGTCGAGAAGCAGCGCCACGCCATCCCCATCCGGTTCGGTGGCGATCACGCGAACGCCCTCGTGCAGCGCCACGCCCTCGGCGACCAGGGCGTCGCGCAGCGGGGGGATGCATTCGGGGTCCTCGCGCCCGGCGATGGCGGCGGCTTCCACCACCGTCACCTTGCAGCCCAGCCGCGCATGCGCCTGCGCCATCTCCAGGCCGATCGGCCCGCCGCCGAGGATCAGCAGATGGCCCGGGTGCTCATCGAGGCTGAACAACGTGTCGTTGGTCAGGAACGGCACTTCGGACAGGCCCGGTATGGGCGGGATGATGGCAGCGGAACCCGCGGCGATGACCGCGCGCCGGAAGTGGAAGCGCCGCCCGCCGGCCTCGATGATGTCGCGCGCGGCGAAGCGGGCCGGGGCGCGCACCACCGTCACCCCCATGGCGCCATAACGTTCCGCGGAATCATTCGGTGCGATGGCGGCGATGACGCCGTCGACATGGGCGCGCACGCCGGCCCAGTCGATCTCCGGCGTGGGCAGGCGGACGCCGAAGCGTTGGGCGCGGCGGGCCTCGGCCGCCGCATGGGCTGCCGCCAGCAGCGCCTTGGACGGCACGCAGCCGGTATTGAGGCAGTCGCCCCCCATCGTCCCGCGTTCGAACAGCGCGACCTTCAGCCCGAGGCCGGCCGAAATCGCCGCGACCGAAAGCCCGGCGGCCCCCGCGCCGATCACCGCCACATCGACATCAGGCATCGCGCTTCCTTTTCCGCCACCACGCCCCGAGCAGGGACAGCGCCGCCAGCCCGAGCAGCGGCAGCAGGATTTCCGGCGCCAGGATCACGCCGAGGTCGGGCCGGCCGCCATGGGCCAGCACATCCCCCAGCCCCGCCCCGATTCCGGCGAACACCGCCGTGCCGGGGATGATGCCGATCGCCGTTGCCGCGGCATAGGCGCCGAAGGGCATGCCGACCAGGGCGGGTGCGAGGTTGACCAGCCAGAAGGGCAGCACCGGGATCAGCCGGAGGGTCAGCAGGTAGAAGAAGCCGTCGCGCTCCAGCCCCGGGCGCAGCAGTTCGACCAGCCCGCCCACCCGCCCGGCGACCAGCGGGGCGAGCGCGCTGCGCGCCACCAGGAACAGCAGGCAGGCCCCGATGGTGGCGCCCAGCACGGTCAGCGCCGTGCCGACCCAGGGCCCGAACATCAGCCCGCCGGCCAGGGTCAGCACCACCGCGCCGGGCAGGGACAGCGTGACCACGACAATATAGGTGAGGACGTACCCGCCCCCCGCCGCAACGGGATGTGCCGCTACGACAGCCGCCAGATTCGCCCGGTGATCGGCCAGCGCCTCGAAGGAGAGCAGTTGCGTCAGGCCCGAGGCCCAGGCCGCCAGCAACAGGGCGCCCAGCAGCAGGATCGGCCAGAAGCGGGCAAGGAGGGGGCCGGGTCTCATCGTCGGCACGTCCTTCGCCTCCGTCAGTCGATCAGTTACATACAGGAATTGACGCCCTGCGCGGTTGACGGGCGGCAATGCTGCTCCCTATACCTCCGCCCCTCGCCGGGGTGCCTCATGCAAGGGGCCCGCCGGCGCGTCCTGCTGGCGGCGATCATCCCGTCCGCCGGCACCGAGGTTCAGGAGACTTGTCGTGAAGCGTACCTACCAGCCCTCGAAGCTTGTCCGGAAGCGCCGGCACGGGTTCCGTGCCCGCCTGTCGACCGTGGGTGGGCGCAAGGTGCTCGCCAACCGTCGCGCCAAGGGCCGCAAGCGCCTTTCGGCCTGATCGGCCCGCCGCGGAGCATCCCATGTCGGGCAGCGCCGACCCGGCCCCGCCCCAGACGGGTGCTCCCGCCGGCCGGATCAAGAAGCGCCGGGACTTCCTGCGCGCCGCCTCGCGCGGCAAGCGCGCGGCGCGGCCGGGCCTGGTGTTGCAGGCCCTGGCGACTGAGCCCGGATCCCTGCGCCTTGGCTTCACCGTAACCAAGAAGGTCGGCAACGCCGTGGTGCGCAACCGCGCGCGGCGCCGGATGAAGGAAGCTGCGCGGCTGTCGTTGCCCGGCCTCGGCGTCTCGGGCTGGGACATCGTGCTAATCGGGCGTGACGGCACCGGCAAGCGGCCCTTCGGCCAGTTGATCGGCGACCTGCGCGGGGCGCTGAAGCAGGCCGGGGTGCTGCCGTGACCGCGGCCGGCCATGCCCTGAAGGGCTGCGTCCACGTCTATCGCTATACGCTGCGCGGGATTATCGGCAGCCATTGCCGCTTCTATCCCTCCTGCAGCGACTACGCGCTTGAAGCCATCACCACCCATGGCGCCGCGCGCGGCGCCCTGATGAGTGCGACGCGCATCCTGCGCTGCAATCCCTGGAACCCGGGCGGCTACGACCCCGTGCCCCTTCCGCCGAAAGGCTGAGATTTTCCCCGATGGACCAGAAGCGCCTTTTTGCCGCGATCGCAATGTCGATCGGCATCCTGCTGATCTTCGACGTGTGGAACCGCACCAACCGGCCGCCGGCACCGCTGCCGGCGCTGCCGGCCGTGCAGACCACGCCTGCGGTGCCGGTGCCGCCAACCGCCGGTGTTCCCACCCCAGGCGTCACCGCCCCCGTGCAGGCGGAAGCCAGCGCCACCACGCCGCGCCCGCCCGCAGCGCGCATCGCCATCGAGAATCCGCGCGTCGCCGGCACCATCAACCTGCGCGGCGCGCGCATCGACGACCTGGTCTTCACGACCTATCACGAGACGCTCGCCCCCAACTCGCCGCAGGTCCGCCTGTTCGACCGGCGCGACAGCTCCAATCCCTATTTCGCGCAATGGGGCTGGACGGCCGCGAGCCCCGGCGTGCGCGTGCCGGACAGCGAGACCGACTGGACCGCGACCGGCGGGCCGCTGGCCCCCAATCGCCCCGTCACGCTCACCTGGGACAACGGCCAGGGGCAGGTCTTCCAGATCGCCCTGTCGGTCGACGACCAGTACATGATCACCGCCGACCAGCGCGTGCAGAACACCGGCAGCGAGCCGGTTTCCGTGCTGCCCTGGGCGCGCATCCGCCGCGAGCACACCCCGCCTTCCGCCGGCTACTACATCCTGCATGAAGGCTTCACCGGCGTGCTCGGCGGCCGGCTGCACGAAATGACCTACGCCAACGCCAAGACCGAGGCCGAGCGCCGGTCCGGCGTCGCGCTGGACCAGGAGACGGCGGGCGGCTGGGCCGGCTTCACCGACAAGTACTGGCTCGCCGCCGTGATGCCGGCCGCACCCGACCAGACGCTGCGCGCATCCTATCGCTTCGCCAATGATGGCGGCGGCGCGGCGGGCGACCGCTGGCAGGTCGACATGGCCACGCCGCAGCCCATCACCATCGCGCCGGGTGCGACCGGCCAGATGGCGACGCGCGTCTTCGCCGGCGCCAAGGAGGTTCACCTCCTCGACAGCTACATGTCGCGGCTGGGCATCACCGATTTCGACAAGGCGATCGACTTCGGCTGGTTCTACTTCCTGGTGAAGCCGTTCTTCCTCGCGCTCGACTGGATCTTCCGGCTGACGGGGAATTTCGGCGTCGCCATCCTGATCTTCACCGTGCTGATCAAGGCGGCCTTCTTCCCGCTGGCCAACAAGGCCTACCATTCGATGGCGCGGATGAAGGCGCTCGCGCCGAAAATGACGGAGATCAAGGAGCGCTACAAGGACGACCCCCAGAAGGCGCAGTCCGAGATGATGGCGCTGTACCGGACGGAGAAGGTCAATCCGGCCTCCGGTTGCCTGCCCATCCTGATCCAGATCCCGGTCTTCTTCGCGCTGTACAAGGCGCTGTTCGTCACCATCGAAATGCGGCACCAGCCCTTCTTCGGCTGGATCCACGACCTGTCCGCGCCGGATCCGACGAACCTGTTCAACCTGTTCGGCCTGTTGCCCTTCGACCCGGCGCAGTTCAGCCACTTCCTGCACATGCCGGCCTGGGCGCTGATCATGGGCGTCACGATGTTCGTGCAGCAGCGGCTGAACCCGCCGCCGCCCGACCCCGTGCAGGCCAAGATCTTCGCCTGGATGCCGCTGATCTTCACCTTCATGCTGGCCAGCATGCCGGCGGGGCTGATCATCTACTGGGCGTGGAACAACACCCTGTCAGTGGCGCAGCAATACTACATCATGCGGCACGACCGGGCGGCGGCGAAGGCGGCCAAGGGCGGGACGCCGGGGAAGTCGAAGTAAGCAAGGTCGGGGGAGCGAACTCCCCCGATCCCCCTCCTTTTTCTGTCTGTCACCAAGGGGCGCCAACGCGGCAGGGACGGCCCATCAAGCGGAAGAGTATCGATGACCGGGCTTGCTGAGGCACGAGACGACGCGGAACGCGAGGCGCTGATCGAGGCCGGGCGGCTGCTGTTCACGCGGCCCTGCAACTTCTTCTACGCGGCGCAGAAATCGGACCAGTTGCCGGAGCCGGGACTGCCGGAGGTCGCCTTCTGCGGGCGGTCCAATGTCGGCAAGTCGTCGCTGGTCAATGCGCTGGTGGGGCAGAAGGCGCTCGCCCGCGTGTCGCAGATGCCGGGGCGCACGCGGCAGCTCAACTTCTTCAACCTGGCCGACCGCATCGTGCTCGTGGACCTGCCGGGATACGGCTACGCCAAGGCGTCCAAGGATATGCAGCGCGACTGGCAGGGCGTGATGTTCGACTACCTGCGCGGGCGGCCGAACCTGATGCGCGTGATGCTGCTGCTGGACGCGCGGGTCGAGACCAAGTCATCCGACCGTGCGGCGATGGAACTGATGAACGTCGCCGCCGTCGCCTTCCAGATCGTACTGACCAAGGCGGATGACGTCGGGCCGATGAAGCTCGCCGCCCGCATCAAGGAAGCCGAGGAGCTGGCGCGCAGCCATACCGCGGCGCATCCGCTCGTGCTGGTGACCAGCAGCCAGACCGGCGCCGGCATCGCGGAAATGCGCGCGGAGATCGCCTCGCTCGCGGTGTAGCGGCTCGGAACGCGGGGTCCGGGAAGCCGGGCCGGCGCGCTCGGGCATTGGCTATGCGGCGGTCGGCGGGGCGACCTGCGCGATGGCCGCGACGGCAGCCGCATCCTCAGCCAGGACGCGCAGCGCCTGTGCCTTCGCCTCGTGGAATGGCGCCGCGGCATCCTGTTCGCGCAACGCATCCAGCAGGCCGAGCCGTGCTTCGAGGTTCCGTGGAGACACGCGAACCGCCCGCTCGTAGCCCAGTAGCGCGAGATCCGGCATGCCGCTGTCCAGCAGCAGGCGCGCACAGCTGCGCTGTTCAGCGGGCATCGGGGTCAGCAGATGCAGCGTCTCGGCGGCCATGACTCGCGCTTCCTCCTGTCGCTTCGCCCGCAGCAGGGTGAACAGGCGGTCGCGCTTGCCGCGCGCGCGGGCGATGCGGATTCTGGGTTCCGATGCGCCGAGCGCGGTGGCCCGGGCAAACAAGGCGCTGGCGATTGTCGGATGGCCGTGCGCCTCCACCGAGCGGGCCAGCTGCAGGCAGGCTTCCACCGAACTGCCCCGCTGGTGCCGCAGGACGTCGCGGATCGCCCGGCCATCTCCCGCCAGCACCAGGTCGCAGAGCCGCCCCAGCGTGCTGCTGGACTTGAAGCGCGTCATCACGGCGTGCTTCAGGAAGGGCAGCCTGATCGGCGTCGCGCCAGCCTCGCTGGTGGTCCAGGCCAGATGCGCGGCATCCGGCATCCAGTAAGGGTCCGCGGCGACGAAACTGACCGGTGGCGAGTCGCCCGGGGCGATGCGCATGCCGGCATGCAGCGTGGCATCGTGGAATTTGTGGAAGCGTCGATCCTGCGGCACCTCGGCCGGATCGATTGAGACCTGCGGCGACACCGCCAGCCCATGCGTGAGGCCCAGTATCCTGCCGTATTTCAGGACTGCGTAGCCACCCATGGAAAAGCCGTAGCCGATCGCGCGCGGCTTCAGCAGCCGCCGCATGGTCTCGGCCGCGGCCTGCATGCTCGCGGCCGGATACCAGTTCTCCCGCTTGGCGACGAAGCCGATCGCTTCGAGATCCAGCTTGGCGATCGGCTCCTGTGCCCAGATCCAGGTACCGTCCGGGCGGTGGGTCAGGGCCGCGAAGGTCACCAGGGTGAAGTCTGACCCGCCTGGCCGATGGACCAGCTGGATCTCGTCATCCTCGAAAACCACCCGCGACGTCATGCGGGCATCTTCGCGCGGCGGTCGTCAATGCACCAGCGCCGCGCCCATCCCATGCTGATGGATCGCTGCCGTCGCCAGGGCGAGGGTCGGCGCCGCGCCGATTGGCGTGCCATCGGCCGCATGGATCGCCACCGCTGCCTGGCCATTCACGACCACCGGGCGGACATAGGCCATGCTCTGCGCGCCAAAACGCGCCCAATCGAGCGGCGAAAGGCGCCGCAACTCCGCCGCCGTCGGGAACGGCGTATCGGTTTCGTCGGTGTCGTCGATGGTGTTGATGTCGTCGTTCATCATAGTGTCCTCCTGCCGCCATGTCCCGCATGGGCCCATGCGACGGTCGATCCGGCCCGGATGGGCCCGGTTGAGGGGAAGGCGGTGGTCAGCCCTGTTCGGGGGGGCTCATCAGCGCCGTCGGTCCATTGGCGCGCGCACCGATGCGGATGGTCTTCACCCGGCTTTCCGGTTGCGGCCGTTTCAGTTCCAGGTGCAGCAGCCCGTTGTCCAGCCAGGCCCCTTCCACCTCCATTCCTTCCGCCAGGACGAAGGCCCGCTGGAACTGCCGCGCGGCGATGCCGCGATGGAGGAAGATGCGGCCCTCGCTGTCATCGGTCTGCCGGCCGCGGATCACCAGCTGGTTGTCTTCCTGCGTGATCTGCAGGTCATCCATGGCGAAGCCGGCGACGGCGAGCGTGATGCGCAGCCGATCGGGGCTGATCTGCTCGATATTGTAGGGCGGGTAGCCATCGGCATTCTTGCCGACCCGGTCGAGCATCTGTTCCAGATGGTCGAAGCCGAGAAACAGGGGCGAGCCGAAGAGCGGCGGGCGAGACACGAAGGCAGGCCTCCTCATCCGAGAGCGAAGCGGTCGGCGGGACCCGTAGCATCCCGCCATTCCGTGATTTTGGCGGTCGGACGGGCGGTTGCAAGGGGGGGCGGGCAAGGCTACATGCGCTGGCCCCGCCATGACCGACCCCGCCATCCTGCCGATCCTGCTTGTTCCCGACGCGCGCCTGCGCGCGAAGGCGAAGCCCGTTGCCGCCGGTAGCGGAGACGCCGTGCGCGCGCTGTCGGACAGGATGCTGGCGACGATGTATGCCGCGCCGGGCATCGGCCTCGCCGCGCCGCAGGTCGGTGAGATGCTGCGCCTGGTGGTCATCGACCTTCAGAAGGAGGAAGCCCGCGACCCGCTGGTGCTGGTGAACCCGGAGGTCGTGGCGGAAAGCGACGACCTCGCCACGCGCGAGGAAGGCTGCCTGTCCCTGCCGGGCCAGTATGCCGAGGTGACGCGCCCGGCGCGGGTGAAGGTGCGTTACCTGGACCTGACCGGAGCGAAGCGGGAGATCGAGGGCGAGGGCCTGCTGTCTGCCTGCCTGCAACACGAGATCGACCACCTGAACGGCGTGCTGTTCGTGGATTACCTGAGTGCACTGAAGCGGAACATGCTGCTGAGGAAGCTCGCGAAGGAATTGAAGGCCAAGGAGCGGGACTGAGGGCGTTGGACTGGGTCGCGCTCCGAACCTGGGATATGCGCGGGGAACGCTCTGCTCTCTCCAAACCCTACCCCTGACTTGGGGAGGGCTCTGCCCTCCCCATACCCCACCCGCCAAAGGCTTAAGGCCTTTGGAAACCGTCGCTTTTCTGGAGCACCGAGCCCATGTGGCGCGCCCCAATTCAAGGTGTCCAGAGGCCCTTAGGCCTCTGGCGGGGTGAGGTCCGGAGAGGGGCAGGGCCCCTCTCCGGTCACGCGTGACACCGATGCGCATCGCCTTCATGGGCAGCCCGGACTTCGCCGTCCCGGCGCTCCGTGCCTTGCACGCCGCCGGCCACGACATCGCCGCCGTCTATTGTCAGCCGCCGCGCCCCGCGGGCCGAGGCCAGAAGGAGACGCCCTGCCCGGTGCATCGCGCCGCGCTCGATCTTGGCCTTGAGGTCCGCACGCCCACCCGGCTGAAGCGCGACACCGCCCAGCATGAGGCCTTCGCGGCACTGGACCTTGATGTCGCCGTCGTTGCCGCCTATGGGCTGATCCTGCCCAGGGCGATGCTGGATGCGCCGCGCCGTGGCTGCATCAACATCCATGCCTCCCTGCTGCCGCGCTGGCGCGGCGCCGCACCCATCCACGCCGCCATTCTCGCCGGCGATGCCGAGAGCGGCGTGACCATCATGCGCATGGAGGAAGGTCTCGACACCGGCCCCATGCTGCTGAAGGAGGCGACGCCGATCGGCCCGGACACCACCGTCCAGGCGCTGCACGACGCGCTGGCGGAAATCGGCGCCCGCCTGGTGCTGCGCACCCTCGCCGAGGACCCGCCGGCCGTCGCGCAGCCGGAGGAGGGCGTCACCTATGCCGCCAAGCTGACCAAGGAGGACGGCCGGCTCGATTGGTCGCTCGGCGCCGCGGTGCTGGAACGCCGGGTGCGCGCGCTGAACCCCTGGCCCGGCACCTTCTTCGAATGCCAGGGCGACCAGATCCGCGTGCTGGCGGCGCGCGTCGAACCCGGCGCCGGCGCGCCGGGGACGATGCTCGACGACGCCGCGCTGGTCGCGACCGGCAGCGGCGCGCTGCGGCTGCTGCGGCTGCAACGCCCGGGCCGCGCGGCGATGGACGCCGAAGCCTTCCTGCGCGGCTTCGCCCTGCCACCGCGCGGCGGTGTGCTCGGCTGATGCCGTCCTACGCGCTGCTGCTGGAATACGATGGCGGCCCCTTCGTCGGTTGGCAGCGCCAGGTGGATGGCCTGTCCATCCAGCAGGTGCTCGAGGAGGCCGCCGCGCATCTGAATGGCGGGGAAGTGCCGATCGTCACCGCCGCAGGGCGCACCGATGCCGGGGTGCATGCGGAAGGCCAGGTTGCCCAGGTGACGCTGGCCGTGGACATGCCGCCCGAACGGGTGCGGGAAGCGCTGAACTTCCACGCCAAGCCGCACCCCGTCGTCGTCCTCGGCGCGGCCGTGATGCCCGATGACTGGTCGGCACGATTTTCCGCCACCGGCCGCGCGTATCGCTTCCGCATCCTGAACCGGCGTGCGCGGCCGGCGCTCGACCTTGGCCGGGTGTGGCATGTGCAGCGGCGGCTTGATGCGGTGGCGATGCATGACGCCGCGCAGGGGCTGCTCGGCAAGCATGATTTCTCCGCCTATCGCGCCGCGTCCTGCCAGGCGAAGTCGCCCTTGCGCACGCTCGACCGGCTGGATGTCGCGCGGCTGGGCGATGAGGTGGTGATCACCGCGGCGGCGCGATCCTTCCTGCATCATCAAGTGCGCAACCTGGTCGGCACGCTGGCCGAGGTCGGTGCCGGCAAGCGCCCGACCTCCTGGCCGCGCAGCGTGCTGGACGGGCGGGAGCGCAGCCGCGCGGGGCAGACGGCGCCGCCGGAGGGGCTGACGCTGACCAGCGTTCGCTATGCGGAGCCGATCGACTGGCGTTGACGCTCAGCCGATCGCCATCTTCGATGCCAGCCCGGACAGGAACAGCGACAGGCCGAGGTCGAGCACGACGAAAGCCGCCGCCCGCGGCCCCGACAGGCCCAGCGCGATGCGCGTCGCGAACCATTGCAGCCACAGCGCATAGCCCAGCCCCAGCAGCGCCAGCGCATCGGCGACCATCCCTGTCATGCCGAGCAATTCCGGCAGGGACAGCAGCGCCATCACCACATACTGAACCAGGTTCACCCAGTTCCATGCGGCGATGAAGCGCGGCCACAGAATGCCGCGGCCCATCGCGTCGGCCAAAGGCATGGAGGCGAGCGCAAACCCCGCCCAGGAACAGACGAAGGCAATCAGGTCGGCGGTGATGGCGCGGGACGGATCGACTGCCACGGCAGCCGGCCCGGCGCCCAGGCGCAGCAGGAGGAAGATCGGCAGGCAGAACAGCGCGGCAAGGAAGGAGGCGCGGGCATCCTTCATCGTCGGCTCGAAGGCATCCATGCCGTCCGGCTTCGCGCGGGCGAGCAGCAGCGCGCCAACGATGCCGCGCACCACCGGCCCGGCCGGCGGGGGTGCGGCGCCGCTCAGCCGAGGATCTCCTCGAGGATCGTCCGATAGGCGCCGGCGAGGCGGCGCAGTTCCTCGACCGAGGCGTTCTCGTTCACCTGGTGCAGCGTGGCCCCCACGGCACCGAATTCGGCCACCGGGCAGTATCGCGCAATGAAGCGCGCATCCGACGTGCCGCCGCCGGTGTCGAGCGCCGGTGTCTCCCCGGTGCTGCGCGCGATGGCGCGCGACAGCGCATCGACGAAGGGGCCGGGGCGGGTCAGGAAGGATTCGCCCGAGCACTCCACCGTCATCTCATAGGCACAGCCTGCGGCGCGCAGCGCGGCGTGCAGGCGTTCGGTGAGCGATGCGCTGCTGTGGTGGTCGTTGAAGCGGATGTTCAGCATCGCCCGCGCGGTGGCGGGAATGACGTTGGACGCGCGGTTGCCGACATCGAAGCCGGTCACCTGCAACGTGGTCGGCGGGAAGAACTCCGATCCGTTGTCGAGTGGTGCGGCCAGCAACGGCCCGAGGGCGGCGACCAGCCGGTGGATCGGGTTGTCGGCCAGCGCCGGATAGGCGCTGTGCCCCTGCTTGCCCTGCACGGTGATGCGCGCCGTGAGGCTGCCGCGCCGGCCGATCTTGACGGTGTCGCCCAGGGCCCGCCGGCTGGTCGGCTCGCCCACCAGCGCCATGTCGGGGACCTGGCCGTTGGCCTGCATCCAGTCCATCACCTTCGCGGTGCCATCGACCGACCGGTCCTCCTCGTCGCCGGTGATCAGCAGGGAGATCGAGCCCGGATGATCCGGATGTGCGGTGAGGAAGTCGGTCAGCCCGGCGATGAAGGCGGCGATGCCACCCTTCATGTCGCAGGCGCCGCGGCCATAGAGCGTGCCGTCGCGCACCACCGCGGCGAAGGGGTCGTCGGCCCAGGCCGCGACGTCGCCCGGCGGCACCACATCGGTATGCCCTGCGTAGCAGAGATGCGGCCCGGCGGTGCCGCGCCTGGCGAACAGATTGTCCACGCGGTAGTCAGCCGGCCCGAAGGCCAGTCGCGTGCAGGCGAAGCCGAGCGGTTCCAGCGCCCGCTGCACGACGTCCAGCGCGCCATCGTCGGCGGGTGTGACCGACCGGCAGCGGATCATTGCCTGGGCGAGGGGGATCGGGTCCGCTGCCATGCCGGTTGCTCGCCTCAGTCGCGCAGCAATTCGTTGATCGCGGTCTTGGCGCGGGTCTGTGCGTCCACGCGCTTGACGATCACCGCGCAATACAGGGAAGGCCCCGGCGAGCCATCCGGCAGCGGCTTGCCCGGCAGCGAACCGGGAACGACCACCGAATAGGACGGCACGCGCCCGATGAAGACCTCACCCGTCGCGCGGTCGATGATCTTGGTCGAGGCCCCGAGGAAGACACCCATCGACAGCACCGCGCCGCGCTCGACGATCACGCCCTCGGCGACTTCCGAGCGCGCGCCGACGAAGCAGTCATCCTCGATGATCACCGGGTTGGCCTGCAGCGGTTCCAGCACGCCGCCGATGCCCACGCCGCCCGACAGGTGCACATTCTTGCCGATCTGCGCGCAGGATCCGACCGTCGCCCAGGTATCGACCATCGTGCCTTCATCGACATAGGCGCCGAGATTCACGAAGGAGGGCATCAGCACGACGTTCTTCGCGATGAAGGCCGAACGGCGCACCACGGCGCCGGGCACGGCGCGGAAGCCGGCCTCGCGGAAGCGGTTCTCGCCCCAATCGGCGAACTTCAGCGGCACCTTGTCATAGGCGCCGGCGGCGACATCCATCGGCGCGGAATCGACCAGGCGGAAGGACAGCAGGACCGACTGCTTCAGCCACTGGTTCACATGCCAATTGCCCTTGCCATCCGGCTGAGCCACCCGGGCCTTGCCGGAATCGAGCATGTCCAGCGCGTCCTCGATGGCTGCGCGGTCGGACCCGCCGGTGCCGGGATTGACCCGGTCGCGGGTCTGCCAGAGCGATTCGATGCGGGCCTGCAGGGCAGTGCTATCCATGGCGTCCTCGGGCTGTCGGTGCGGCGCCCGGTTCCTTGGGGCCGCCGTGCCGCGCTGTCAACGCGGTCGCGTCGCCCCATGGCCCGATGCCGCGCGCAGGGCCGCGCGCACACGGCGCGTCCGTCATCCCCGTCGCGGCAGCGCATGGCGCGAAGGCAAGGCGGCCGGATGGCCGCCGCCGGCCGTTTTGAGCGGCACCGGAAAAAACTAACCGGACATTCATCGCCCTGGCCCTTCCATGCCGTCGATGACGACCGTGCTCCGACCCGAGGAACGAACGGCGACGATCCCGCCCGCGGCCGCCGCGGCTGCGGCGCTGCACGGCGCGCTGCTTGAATCCCGCCAACGCTGGCAGGACCTGACCGGCCTCGCTGCCGATTTCGTGTTCGAGACCGATAGCGCCGGCCGCTTCAGCTTCCTGTGGCCCGATCATGTCCTGGGCCATGCCGCCAGCGGGCTGCTGGGGCGGCGGGCGGCCTCCCTGCTGCTCGGCACCGCGTCGGACCCTTTCGCGCTGCGCCAGGCGGCGCGCAATCATCGGGTCTGGGTGGCCGGGGCCGGCGGGCGGCCGCGCTGCCTGGCGCTGTCGCTGGCACCCATCGGCGATGCCGGGGGCCAGTTCGCCGGACTGCGCGGGGCCGCCCGTGACGTGACCGACCAGGAGGCCGCCGCCACCGCCGCCGCCGCCGGGCTGCGCCGCGCGGCACTGCTCGACGCGTTGGGCGAGACGGTGCGCCACGCCGGCACGGCGCGGGAAGCACTGGCCAGCGGGTTGCAGGAACTGCGCGATGCGCTGGGCTGCGCCGGCACGGCCATGGTCGTGCCCGCGGATGCCGGCACCGAGATCATCGGCTGCACGGCCGAGGTGCCCCCGGGACTGCACGCGGTCGCGGCCGGGGCGCTCGAATCTGCGCGGGATTGGGTCGGCCATGTCGATGACCGCCAGCCCGCCGTGCTGTTCCACCATCACGGCCGGCCACCGGCCATCTCGGCGCTCGCGGCCTGGCGCGCATCCGGGGCCCGCGACTGGGATGCCGAGGATCTCGCCGTGCTGCGCGGCATGGCCGCGACGCTGGGCGCCGTGCTCGGCTTCGGTCGCCTGCAGGCGGAACTCGAGCGCCAGGCGCACACCGATCCGCTGACCGGGCTGGCCAATCGCCGTGCCTTCCTCGGCACCCTCGCCGCGGCGATCGGGGACGGCGTGGGCGTGCCGGGTGGGGCGCTGCTGTTTCTCGACCTGGACAACCTCAAGCCGCTCAACGACCGTCATGGGCATGAAGCGGGCGACGCGGCGCTGCGGACCACCGCGCGCCTGCTGCGCGAGACCGCCGGCAGCGCCGGCACCGCGGCGCGCTTCGGCGGTGATGAATTCACGCTGTGGCTGCCGGGGGCGACGCCTGCCGATGCGGTCGCCTGTGCCGAGCAACTGATCGCCGCGGCGGCAGCCTTGCCCAAAGACTGCCCGGCGCCGCGGTTCAGCATCGGCCTCGCCTGTCGCGCGCCAGGCAGCGATGAAGGCGCGGGCCATCTCGTCGCCCGCGCCGATGCCGCGCTCTACGATGCCAAGCGCGCCCGGCGCGGTGGCTGGCGCCTGGCGGAGCCGGCACCATGACAGGCATCACCGACATCGCCCGCATCCTCGAGGACGGTCCGCAGGCGGCCCGTCTCGCCCTGGCCGCCGATGCCGCCGCGCCGCCCGAGGCGCTGTACTACCTGATGGCCGACGGCGCGCCGGGCATCCGCGCCGCCGTTGCCGCCAATCTGGCCAGCCCGCACCAGACCTTCCTGCCGCTGGCTTCCGATGACGAGGAGGCGGTGCGCCAGGCGCTGGCCACGCGGCTCGCGTCGCTCGCCCCCGGCCTGCCGCCGGCGCAGCAGGACCGCGTCGCCCAGGTCGCCTGGAACGCCCTGGCGAAGCTCGCCGAGGATGCCGCCGAGGAGATCCGCGCCACCATCGCCGAGGCGGTGAAGGACCTGCCGGATGCCCCACGCCAGATGATGCTGACGCTGGCCCGCGACGTCAGCCTGCGCGTGGCCGAACCGGTGATCCGCCTGTGCCCGCTGCTGACCGAGGAGGACCTGCTCGGCCTGGTGGCCGCGCCGCCGATCGCGGCGACGCTGACCGCCATCGCGCGACGGCCTGCCATCAGCGAGACGGTGGCCGATGCGCTCGTTGCCACCGGCGACACCGCGACCATCGCCGCGCTGCTCGGCAACCGCACCGCGGCGATCCGCGAAAGCACCCTCGATGCGCTGGTCGTGCAGGCCGCCGAACATACCGCCTGGCAGGAACCGCTGGTCCGCCGGCCCGACCTGCCGCCCCGCGCGGCGCTGGCGCTGGCGCGCTTCGTGGCGGAGGACCTGCTTCTTTCGCTGGTGGATCGGCGTGACATGCCGGCGGAGATCGCTATGCGCATCCGCGGCGCGGTCGCCACGCGTCTCGCCGGCGCGCCACGGCCCGGGGAGACGGCGGAGGATGCGGCGTCGCGCGCCGGCATCCTGCTGCATGCCGGTGCGCTGGATGAGGCCATGATGCTGCGCGCCTCCCGCGCCGGGGAGACGCCCTTCGTCACCGCAGCGCTGGCCGGCCTGGCCAGCATGCCGCGGGCCACCGTGGACCATGCGGTCGTGACCCGATGCAGTAAGTCCCTGGCGGGGTTGTGTCGCAAGGCCGGGCTGAGCGATTCGGCGGCCGAGACCGTGGTTGGTCTGCTCGCCCCGGCACCACCAGCGACGGCGACGGTCGCCGTGGCGCCGTCGCTGGTCGGGGACGGCGAATTGCGCTGGCGGATCGACGCCCTGTCGCGCGCCGCGACCCGCTGACCGCGGCTGGCGACAATCAGCCAACGGCGTGAAGCGACTCTCTCGGCCAGGAAGCCGGGGCGGCTTGCGTGAACGCGGTCGAGGGCAAGCCGAACTGACGACGGCCGCGCTTCAGCTCAGTTCCGGGAACGCGTTCGTATCCTGCAGGCTCGGCATCGCGACCTTCGGCTTGAACTGCGGATAGATCTCGTAGAAGAACTCGTCGCCCTGCGACTTGATGCTGGCGTAGCCGGGAAAGCTCGTGATGAAGCTCTTGTTCTTGCCCAGCCAGTTCTCGGTGATCGCGCCGCCGACGCCCGGGAAGAAGTAGATGCGCGCCACGGCCGTGTCGGGCTTGAAGGAACCAGCCCCGATCAGCCCCTCGGCGGTATTGTAGACCGAGATGTGGTACCCGATCCCGTCATTCGAGGACTGCTTGGTGACGGTGATATGGCACTGCACGCCGTAGTGCAGTCCCGTCACGTTGTTGCCGATCAGCCCATAGTCGAACAGGGCCTCGCACCACCCCTGCATGGAATCAGGCACCGGAACCTTGGGCATCGATTCTCTCCGTGGTCGCCGATGAAGCGATGAATGAACGCATGGCGTGCGTTGCGCCGCATCGTCACCACTTCATCGGCGCAGGTCAAGGAACGTTGCGGTATCCGACCGGGTGAGATCCCATCACGGCCTGATCAGCGTTCCCGGCCCGGCATCGGTGAACAATTCCGCCAGGATCGCATGCGGCACGCGCCCGTCGAGAATTACCGCCCCCTTCACGCCTTTCTCGATCGCGTAGATGCAGGTCTCGACCTTTGGGATCATGCCGCCGGCGATCCAGCCCGCGGCGATACCGGCCTTCACCTCGGCCACCGTCATCTCGGGGATCAGGCGCTTGTCGGGGTCGAGCACGCCGGCGACATCGGTCAGCATCAGCAGGCGTTCGGCGTTCAGCGCGCCGGCGATGGCACCTGCCGCGGTGTCGGCGTTGATGTTGTAGGTCTGGCCATCCGCGCCCACGCCCACCGGGGCGACCACGGGGACGATGTCGGCGCTGATCATCAGCTGCAGCACCTTGGGATCGACGCTTTCGGGTTCGCCCACGAAGCCGAGGTCGAGCACCTTCTCGATGTTGCTCTCGGGGTCGCGATAGGTGCGGTTCAGCCGGCGCGCGCGGATCAACCCGCCATCCTTGCCCGAGATGCCGACCGCCATCACGCCGGCGCGGGTGATGGCTTCTGCCACCTGCTTGTTCACTGGGCCGGCGAGGACCATCTCGACCACGTCGAGCATTTCCTCATCCGTCACGCGCAGGCCCTGGATGAAGGTGGACTTCACGTTCAGGCGCTTGAGCATGGCGTTGATCTGCGGCCCGCCGCCATGGACCACGACCGGGTTCACGCCGACCTGCTCCAGCAAAGCGATGTCGCGACCGAAACGCAGCGCCGTCTCCTCCTCGCCCATCGCGTGGCCGCCATACTTCACGACCACGGTCGCGTCGTCGTAGCGCTTCAGGAAAGGCAGGGCTCCGGCCAGGATATGCATGGCGTCGAGCGTATCGGCGGGCTCAGTCATCGGCGTTCCTCGTCCCGTCGCGGGGGTGCCGGTTTCTGGCGGCGCGCGGCGGGGCGGTCAAGCCGGTGCACGGCGGGTGATGCAACCTGTGCGCGAGGTGTCCGGGCGGGCCGTCGCAGCAGGCGCAACACCCTGGGAGGCGCGGCAGGGCCCGCGCACTCATCCTGGTGCTGGTTGTCGTCCTTGCCGCATGAGGGCCAAGGACCGCGAGTGGACGCGCGGAAGCCGCGACCCAATCCTGGCGCCCGAGCGCGACCACGGGCATCGGGCTGATCGGCGGATACCTCGATGCGCGGCGGGTGCGCTCGGGCCTTATCTCGCGGCCCGAACATGACATTGTCATGACGGTGAAAGGACGGGTCGCCATGCGGGGCGACATGCCGCGTGGCCATGCCGTCGAACGCGCCGGCAATGCCGAGGGGGCGAACGTCTCGGCCCTGTGCACCCTGCGCATGGTGGCGGCGGCGACCCTGCAGGTCGGCGACCTGGTGATGGTGGCCAACGAGCGGGCATCAACGCCGACCTTCACCGCGGGGACCGCGCGACCCGGCTGATCCCGACGGCCCGTGTCATGGGCCGCGGCCAGGCTTCTCAAGGGAACACCGTCGCCGGCCGCGCTTGCCGCCCCGCGGGCCGGCCCGCATAGTCCGGCCAGGACGCCGAACACCCGCACGGCCCAACGGAGACCGGAGGTCCCATGGCCCGTCACACTCACCGCCGGATGCGCAGCGCATGACACAACGCCGGATGCATCTGGTCGCCTATCTGAAGACCGGCCCCACCGCGAACCACCCGGGTGCCTGGCGGCACCCCGAGGCCGCGCTCGACGACATCCTCGCCCCCGAGCGCTACGAGCATATCGCCAGGGTGCTGGAGGAAGCGTGCTTCGATGCCTGCTTCTATGCGGACACCTTTGGGCTGCCTGATATCCATGGCGGGAATTTCGACGCCTATCTGAAGCTGGGCGGACAGATCTCGTATCTCGACCCGCTGGTCGTGCTGCCGGTGATGGCGCGGGTGACGAAGCATCTCGGCCTCGGTGCCACGCTGTCCACCACCTTCCTGCATCCCTACTGGATCGCGCGGACGCTCGCCTCGCTCGACCTGCTGACGGCGGGGCGGATGGCGTGGAACATCGTCACTTCCGCGACCAACCTCGAAGCGAGGAATTTCGGGATGGACGGCATCCCGGGCAAGGACGAACGCTACGACCGCGCCGACGAAGTGCTGGAAGCCTGCAATGCCTTGTGGAACTCCTGGGATGAGGGCGCCCTTGTCCTGGACAAGCAGGGCGGCGTCTTCATCGATCCGGACAAGGTCCGCTACACGAATTTCGAGGGCAAATGGGTGAAGACGCGCGGGCCGCTCGCCATGCCGCGCAGCCCGCAGGTTCGCCCGGTGTTCATGCAGGCCGGGTCATCGGACCGGGGGCGGGACTTCGCCGCGCGCTGGGCGGAGCTGGTGTTCTGCACGCCGCACAGCAAGGCCGACACCATCGCCTTCACCAACGACCTGAAGGCGCGCATGGCGACGTTCGGGCGACCGCCCGAGGACTGCAAGGTCCTGCCGAGCTTCATGACCGTGATCGGTGAAACCGAGGCGATCGCCCAGGAGAGATACGCCTATCTGCAGTCGCTGATCGACCCGGAGGCGCAGCAGATGCTGAATTCATCGCTGATGGGCGCGGATCTGTCGAAGCACCGCGACGTGGAATCCTTTGCCGCGGCGCAGGGCAACCAGGGCATCAGCGGATCGACCGATCGCGTGATGCAGGTGATGAAGCAGGAAGGGATCACCTTCACCCAGGCCACGCAGAAGCCGCGCGGGGTGCTGGTGGGCACGCCACAATCGGTGGCGGACCAGTTGGAGGATTATTTCACTTCCGGCGCCTGTGACGGCTTCATCATCACGCCCACGGTCCATCCGCGGATGTTCGAGGAATTCGGTCGGCTGGTGGTGCCTGAGTTGCAGCGACGGGGGCTGTTCCGGAAGGAATACGCCGGCGCGACGCTGCGGGAAAACTTGGCGCGGCCGTGACGCGCGACGCGCAGGCTCGGCAACGCGCCGAAGCCTGCTACGCCCCGTCAAAGCGGCACTCGCGCCCGGCACCAGATCCCCACGGTCCAGGGGGCCGCAGCCCCCTGGCGGGGAGAGGTTCGGAGAGGGGCAGCGCCCCTCTCCGATCAGCAGCGCGAAGCCATCATGCGCCGGCCTGTCAAACCGCCCCGGGGTCGAGCCCCCCCACATGCCCGTCGCCACGCCGATAGACGACGTTCAGTGCGCGGGTGGCCTTGTTGCGGAACATCAGCACCGGAACGTGGCCGAGGTCCATGCGCATCACCGCCTCGCCCACCGTCATCAGGGAGATGTCGGTCGGGTGCTCGGCGATGATGGCGCCGTGGTCGGCACCGTTCACGGCGGCGGGTTCCTCGCCCTCCTCCTCGATGGCCTGCAGCACGCGTTCGCGGCCAGCCGGTTCTTCGGCCTCGCGGCCCGGTGCGAAGGAACGGGAGTGCTCGTTCATGCGCCGGCGATACCGGCGCAGGCGCTTGGCCAAGTGCTCGGCCGCTTCCTCGAAGGCGCGATGGGCGTCGGGGCCTTCGCCCTCGGCCCGCATGGTCAGCCCTCGACCAGCCTTGAGATTGATGTCGCAAGCGAAATGCGCGCGCGAGCGATGGAAGGTGACATTGGCTTCCAACGCGTGGTCGAAGTATTTGCGCGTGATGGCATCCAGGCCATCGCGCACATGGACCTTCAGCGCTTCGCCGGTTTCGACCTGCTTGCCTGCGACAGTGACATGCATGGGGCTTTGCCCTCCTTCCTCTAGTGAAGGGGAGGGGCCGCCCCGTGGCGACCATCAGCCGGTCCGCATCCTCCGCGCGGGCCGCCCAGGCAAGGTCGGATCAGGCCGGGACGGCCTTCTCCCTTTTGCGCTGCACCGAAGATGGTATCCGCAGCGCATCGCGGTATTTGGCCACGGTCCGGCGGGCAATGTCCACGCCTTCCGTGCGCAGCCGTTCAACGATCGCGTCATCCGACAGGATATCGGCCGGGCCTTCGCCATCGACCATGGCCTTGATGCGGTGCCGCACGGCCTCGGCGCTGACCGATTCCCCGCCCATCGTGCCGGCGATGGCGGTGGTGAAGAAGTATTTGAGCTCGAAGGTGCCGCGGGGCGTCGCGATCGCCTTGTTGGAGGTGACGCGGGACACGGTGCTTTCGTGCATCCCGACCTCCTCGGCCACGTCGCGCAGGATCAGCGGGCGCAGATGCGCGACGCCGTGGCGGAAGAAACCGTCCTGCCGGCGCACGATCTCGGCCGAGACCTTGAGGATGGTGTTGGCCCGCTGCTCCAGCGACTTCACCAGCCATGACGCGGTCTGGAAACGCTCGGCAACCCAGGCCTTCTCGTCACGTGACTTCGCACCCACCACGGCGCGCGCGTGGAAGCCGCGATTGATCAGCACGCGGGGCAGCGTCTCGGGGTTCAGTTCGATGATCCAGTCATCGGCGGGGCCGCGGCGCATCAGCACGTCGGGCACCAGGGTCATCGCCGGCGGCGCATCGAAACTGGCGCCGGGCTTGGGGTCGAGCCGCCTGAGCTCGGCCACCATCTCGGTGATGTCCTCGCCATCCACGCCGCAGACGCGTTGCAACCCGCGCAGGTCGCGCCGCGCCAGCATGTCGAGGTTGTCGAGAAGTGCCGCCATCGCCGGGTCGAAACGGTTGCGGTCCTGCAACTGCACCATCAGGCATTCGCGCAGGTCGGCGCAGAACATTCCGACCGGGTCGAAACGCTGCATGCGCTGCCGCACGGCGGTCACCACGGCCTCATCGCAGCCAAGCGCCGCGGCGATGGTGCCGTCGAGCACCGTCAGCCGCCCAGCGGGATCCACCAGCGCCAGCAGGTTCGCCGCGATCATGCGGTCTCGCGGTGTTTCGAAGGTCAGCCGCACCTGCTCGCCGATATGCTCGCGCAGGTTCTTCTCCGGCGCGGCCATGGCGTCGATGCCGGACAGGTCGTCGTCGAAATCGGCCCGCCCGCCGCGGCCGATCGGCGGGCTGCCGCTGTCGTAGACATTGTCCCATTCGGCATCGAGCGGCGCGGCATTCTCGTTCGGCAGCACGTCCGACGATGCGGCCGCGGCCGCATCCGGTGCTTCCGCCGGTGCGGGCAGCGGGTCGGTGGCGCGGCCGGCGTCGGGGCCGGGCGTGGTGCGCTCATCGCGCTCCAGCAGCGGATTGCGTTCGAGTTCCTCCTCGACGAAGGACGTGACCTCGATGTTGGAGGATTGCAGCAGCTTGATCGCCTGGCGCAGCTGAGGCGTCATCACCAGCTGCTGCGAATGGCGCAGGTCGAGACGCGGGCCGATCGACATGCTCAGACGCGCCACGCCGCCGGGCACGAAGCGGCCCTGCGCCGTGGACCCCGGGGTTCTGTTGCGACCACGATGGGCAAGTTACAGACTGAACCTTTCGCCGAGGTAGACGCGGCGCACCCCTTCATGCGCGACGATGTCGCGCGGGCTGCCCTCCATCAGCACCTGGCCGTCGTGCAGGATATAGGCGCGGTCGATGATCTCCAGCGTCTCGCGGACGTTATGGTCGGTGATCAGCACGCCGATGCCGCGATCCTTCAGATGCTTGACCAGGTCGCGGATCTCGCCGACCGCGATCGGGTCGATGCCGGCCAGCGGTTCGTCGAGCAGGATGTAGGAAGGATGCGTCGCCAGCGCGCGGGCGATTTCGCAGCGGCGCCGTTCACCACCCGACAGCGCGAGGGCGGGCGCGCGGCGCAGATGGGAGATGCCGAATTCGGCGAGCAGCGCATCGAGCATCTGTTCGCGCCGGTCGCGCAGCGGCTCGACCACTTCGAGCGCGGCGCGGATGTTGTCCTCGACATTCAGGCCGCGAAAGATCGAGGCTTCCTGCGGCAGGTACCCCAGGCCGAGCCGCGCGCGGCGGTACATCGGCAGCGTGGTGACGTCGTGCCCGTCCATCACCACCTGGCCCTCATCGGGCTGCACCAGGCCGGTGATCATGTAGAAGGTCGTGGTCTTGCCGGCGCCGTTCGGGCCGAGCAGGCCGACCGCCTCCCCGCGCTTGACCGAGATCGACACGTTGCGCACGACCGGGCGCTTCTTGTAGCGCTTGCCGAGGCCACGGGCGACCAACCCGCCGGTGGGCGCGGCCCCTTCGACGACTCGCAGGGATTCGCTCATCGCGGCGCCTCCGGCTGCGGAGAGGGCTGCGGGCCGGGCGTGGGCTGGCCCTGCTGCGGTACGACGAGGCCCTGCACGCGCGCGCCCGGTGCCGAGACAAGGCGCGCGACGCCGGTCTTCATGTTCACGATGGCTTCCTGGCCGGTCAGGGTATTGTCTCCACGGGTGATGCGCACATTGCCAAGCAACCGCGCCAGTCCGGAATTGGGATTGTAGACGCCGCGGTCGCCGCGCACGACTTCCTCGGCGGTGCGGATATCGACGTTGCCATAGGCCTCGACGCGTTCGATCGAGGATTGCTCGCCCGGTGGCTGGCCCGGCAGCCCGGTGGCGGCCGGCTGGGCTCGCGGCGTGCGCGCCGCGCCTGCCGTGGCGCCGGGTGCGGCGTTCTCGACGAAATAGGCAACCAGGGTGTCGGCGCGCACGCGCCGCCCGTCATTCGTCACCACCACGGCATTGCCGCGCGCCACCGCCATGCGGCGCTGCGCCCAGTATTCGATGCTGTCGCGCGCGGTCAGCGTGTTGTCGGTCGAAACCAGGCGCAGATTGCCGCCGGTCATCACCATGACCGCCTGGTCCATGTCATAGACGGCGCGGTCGCCCTCGGCCCGGTCGGTCGCCGAGGTGACGACGACGTTGCCCTCGGCTTCCAGCCGCCAGATCTCGCCGCCGCCGGCGGGGCTTTCGCTGGGCGGGCGCGGCGCGCTGGCGGCCTCCCCGCCGCGCGGGCGATAGCGGGCGAGCAGGCGGTCTGCCTCGACCGTGACACCGCCGCGCGTGGCACGCGCCTCGCCGCGGGCGATCACCACCTGGTCCTGCTGGCGCCATTCGATGCCATCGACCGAGGTGACTTCGATCGGGCCGCCCTGACTCAGGTCGATACCCTGCGCAATCGCCGCGCAGGACAGCAACGTGGCCGCGAGGCCCAGAATGGTCCGACGCGTGGTGGCACTCACTGCCCGCCCTCCAGAACGGCGCGGGAGCGCCCGGTGAAGATCACGACCTGGCCGCGCTCGGTCAGGCGGAAGCCTTCGCTGACCAGCGTGCCGAATGGCCCCTGCGCGGCAACGGGCTTGTCTCCAGATGCCGAGCCTTCCTGCAGCAACACCTCGGCGGCGGCGGTAACCAGCAGGTTGCCGCCATCCTGCCACAGCGTGACCTCGCCCCACAGGTCGAGCCGATGCAGCGCCTTGTCGAAGCGCCCTTGTTCGGATTCGAGCAGAACCCAGGTGCCGTCAGTCAGCGTCACGTCGGCGCGCGGGCGTTCGAGGTCGACGATGTCCGGATTCTCCGTCTGGGTGGCGACATAGGCCGTGACGGTGAAGGGCCGGTTCTGTTCGTCGAGCCCCTGGTAGCGGGGTTCGACCAGGCGCACCGCCTCGGGTGCCGCCTGGATGACGCGGCGGAAGGAGACGCGGGCCCGGTCCTCCATCCGGTCGAGTTCAGGCCAGACGGCGATCGCCACCAGCAGGCCGACGCCCGCCAGCGGCAGCAGCCACTTGGCCAGTTGCACGACGATCCGCCGGCGCGCGATCTGGCCGGCCGAGGGCATCCAACGCCGCCGAGACGGCGGCAGCATGTGGCGCGAGGCACCGAGGACGGCGCGTTCCGTCACGCGCAGCGGGACGGCCGGCGCGGGGCGCGGATCGTCCCGCCCGCTCATGCGACACCGGCACGCAGAAGGTCGTGGATGTGCAGGATGCCGACCGGCCGTGCCTCGTCATCCACCACGAACAGGGTGGTGATGGCGCGGGTGTTCATGATGTGCAGGGCCTCGGCGGCCAGCGTGTCCGGTCCCACGGTGCGCGGCGCACGCGTCATCACATCGGCGGCACGGCGGGTCAGCAGGGCGTCGCCGCCCCCCGCCTCGAGGCTGCGGCGCAGGTCGCCATCGGTGATGATGCCGAGCAGCGCCCCATCCGCGCCTTGCACGCCAAGGCAGCCGAAGCGCCGCGCGGTCATCGCCACGATCGCCGCATCCATGCGCGTATCGGGCGGGGCGAGCGGCAGTTCGGCCGCGCCATGCATCAGGTCGCGCACGCGCGACAGCCGCGCGCCGAGCTTGCCGCCGGGGTGGAAGACGCGGAAATCGGCGGCGGTGAAGCCGCGCCGCGTCAGCAGCGCCACCGCGATGGAATCGCCCAGGGCCAGTTGCATGGTGGTGGATGTGGTGGGGGCGAGGCCCATCGGACAGGCCTCCGGCGCTTCCGGCAGCACCAGCGCCACGTCGGCGGCACGGGCCAGCGTGCTGCCCGGCCGGCCGGTGATGCCGACCAGGGGCAGCGCGAAGCGCTTGGCATGGCCGACCAGGTCGGCGAGTTCCGGTGTTTCCCCTGAATTGGACAGGGCCAGCACGGCGTCGCCGGCGACGATCATGCCAAGGTCGCCATGGGAGGCCTCGGCGGGGTGGACGAACAGCGCGGGGGTGCCGGTGGAAGCGAGCGTCGCGGCGATCTTGCGCGCGACATGGCCCGACTTGCCCATGCCGGACACGACGACGCGGCCCGAGGCGCCGCCGAGCAGCGACACGGCCTGGGCGAATCGGTCGTCGAGGCTGGCGGCCAGCGCGGTAAGGGCTTCGGATTCGAGGGCCAGGACCTGGCGCGCGACGGCGAGATCGGGATGGGGCGTAGGGGCGTTCACCGTGCCTGTATGGTGCGCCGGCAGCCGGTGGTCAACAAAAGCGAGCGTATCGAATCAAAAACCGTGCCAAGTCGTCGCCTAGCCCGGCGTGGATATCCGCGGACGCGCTCAGTGCGAAAGGATATCCGGGTCCTCATAGCCCAGCAGGTCAAGTTTCCCACGCGCCGGCAGGAAGCGGAAGCAGGCCTCGGCGAGGTCGAGCCGACCCTCCCGCTTCAGCAGACCTTCCAGCTTCGCCCACAGCGCATGCAGGTGCAGCACGTCCGACGCCGCATAGGCGAGCTGTTCCGGAGAAAGGTCGGGCGCGCCCCAATCGGAGGTCTGCTGCTGCTTCGACAGATCGACGCCGAGCAATTCCTTGCACAGATCCTTCAGCCCGTGCCGGTCGGTGAAGGTGCGCACCAGCCTGGCCGCGACCTTGGTGCAGATCACCGGCGCCGTGGTGACGCCAAGATACCGGTACAGCGCCGCGACATCGAAGCGGGCGAAATGGAACAGCTTGGTCACCGCCGGATCGGCGAGCATCTTCCGCAGGTTTGGCGCCGCATAGCCCTGGCCGCCGAGGCTCTCGGGGATCAGCTGCACCAGGTGCGCCGAACCATCGCCGGAGGACAACTGCACCAGGCACAGCCGGTCGCGATGCGGGTTGAGGCCCATCGTCTCGGTGTCGATGGCGACGACGCGGCCGAGGTCGAGCCCGTCCGGCAGGTCGTTGCGATGCAGCCTGATGGTCACGCCGCCATGGGTGAAAAGGGTGCTACCCATTTCTGCGCCTCGCCTCCTGATAGTCGTGGTGCCCAGGAAAGGACTCGAACCTTCACGACCTTGCGGTCACTGGCACCTGAAGCCAGCGCGTCTACCAATTCCGCCACCTGGGCAAGGGGGTCGGCGCCTTTCGGCGAGGGGCGGGGAATTACCCGCGGTCGTGCGGCCCGTCAAGCGCCCCTCGTGCGGTTTCGCGTGGCGCGCCGCCCGGCCCTCTACCGTGCGCCGATTTCGGCCAGCCGGCGCTCCTCGTCCTGGATGAAGTCGCGCACCACCGGCACGTCGTCGCGGCGGTCGGACAGCAGCAGCTGGAAGACGAAATTCGACCCGTGCAGGAAGCCCAGCTCGACCGAGGCCAGGTAGAAATCCCACATGCGGCAGAAGCGGTCGCCCATCATCGCGACGGCCTCCTCGCGGCGGGCGTCATAGGCTTCGCGCCAATGCTTGATGGTCCAGTAGTAGTGCAGGCGCAGGCTCTCGCAATCGGCACACCACGTCCCGGTGCGCTCCATCGAGGCAAACACCTCCGACAGCGCCGGCACATAGCCGCCGGGGAAGATGTATTTGCGGATGAAGGGGGCTGTGGTGCCGGGCGGGGACATCCGCCCGATGCAATGCACCAGCGCATGGCCCCCCGGCTTGGTCAGCGCCTTGATCTTGCGGAAATAGGTGTCGAACTCGTCGATGCCGATCGCCTCCATCATCGCGATCGACACCACGCGGTCGTAGGTGCCTTCCAGCAGGCGATAATCCTGTTCTCGGAAATCGACGCGGTCGGCCACGCCTTCGTCGATGGCGCGCTGCTTCGCCACCGCGCATTGTTCGGGCGAGAGGGTGACCGAGGTGACGGTCACGCCGTAGTTTCGGGCGAGGAAGGTGCCGAGCGCACCCCAGCCCGAGCCGATCTCGGCGACCGTCATCCCCGGTTCCAGCCGCAGCTTGGCGGCAATGTGGCGCAGCTTGGCGATCTGCGCGTCGAACAGGGACGTCTCCGGCGTCGGGTAGTAGGCGCAGGAATAGGTCATCGTCTCATCCAGCCACAGCCGATAAAAGGCGGGCGGGATGTCGTAGTGATGGCGGATGTTCTTCGCCGCCAGGCCGAGCGGGTTGCGCTGCTGGATCCGCCGCACCGACCGCCAGGCGCTGCGCAGCATTCGCTGCACCGGATGCGCGGCGAGGCCCGAGCGGTTGATCGAGAACAGGTACAGCAGGTCGAAGACTGCCCCCCCGCCTTCCATGACCAGCCGCCCATCCATGTAGGCCTCGGCGGTCTTCAGTTCGGGATTGAGGAAGATCTCCCGTTCCACCGCCTTGTCGGTCAGGCGGATGGTCACCTCGGGCCCGTCCTGCCCGGATCCGAAGCCATGGGCCTGTCCGGCATGATCGAGAACGACCAGGCGGCCGCGCCGGACGAAGCGGCGAAGGAGGTGGGAGAGCAGCATCATCGTCGGTGAATCCTGGGGCGCGAACTCCTGCGCTTATGCATCCGCGCGTCGGCGATTCCTAATGGGCGTGCTGGCCGGATGCGCCGGCACGGTGTCTGCTAGGGTCCACGGCCGGGTTCGGTGGCCCCGATCCCCCGCGGCCGGGTTCAGATTGGGATGGAGTGCGCAACGATGCGGCAGGTGGCGACGGTATTCGGTGGCGCGGGCTTCATCGGCCGCCACGTGGTCCAGCGACTGGCGAAGCAGGGATACATCGTCCGCGTCGCCGGCCGGGACACGGTGAAGGCCGCCAGGCTGCGGCCCCTGGGCGATGTCGCGCAGGTGGTGCCGGTCGCCGCGTCGGTGACGGATGAGGCATCGGTGGCCCGTGCGGTGGCGGGTGCGAGCGTGGTGGTGAACCTGGTCGGCATCCTGTTCGAGCGCCGGCCCGGCGATTTCCAGCGCATCCAGGCGGAGGGTGCGGGCCGCGTCGCCAGGCTGGCCGCCGCCGCCGGCGTCGCCAGGTTGGTGCATGTGTCGGCGATCGGCGCGGATTCAGGCAGCCAGAGCCTGTATGCCCGCAGCAAGGCGGAAGGGGAGCAGGCGGTGTTCGCCGCCTTCCCGGCCGCGACGATCCTTCGCCCATCGGTGGTGTTCGGCCCCGATGACCAGTTCTTCAACCGCTTCGCCGGTCTGGCCGCAGTGCTGCCCTTCATGCCGGTGGTGGAAGGGCAGACACGCTTCCAGCCGGTCCATGTCGGCGATGTGGCCGATGCGGTGATGGCGGCGATCACCCGCGACGACGTGGCGGGCAAGGTGTTCGAACTCGGCGGCCCGCGGGTGATGACGATGCGGGAGGTGATGGCGTTCGTGCTGGAGCACACCCAGCGGCGGCGCGCGCTGGTGGCGCTGCCCGGCGGGCTCGTCGCGATGCAGGCGCGCCTGGGGGAATGGTTGCCGACCCCGCCGCTGACGCGCGACCAGCTGATCCTGCTGGGGCGCGACAATGTCGTGGCCGAGGGCGCGGCCGGGTTCGGCGCACTTGGCCTGGCGCCCAAGGCGGTGGAGGCCGTGGTGCCTGCCTATCTCGCGCGCTACCGGCGCGGCGGAACGCGACGGGCGGCCTTCGGAGGCTGAAATATCCGAATCGGACCTATATATTGCCCGTTGGGGCGTCGTCGAGGTGGCGATCTTATGCGATCGACGAATTTAGGACATTAAAACTGTCCAATCGGTCCAAAAAGGACTCGCGCCGTCGATTCTCATGCCGTATGTGACGTCCAGCCCGGACCGCGGTGGCGAATCATGCGCTTGCGCATGTCCGCGCGCCGAGTGGTTCGGTTTTTAGGCAAGAATTGTGCCGCCGCGGGGGTTCGTATGGCCGAGAAGATGCTCCAGTTCGTCCGCCTGCAGCAGCGCCAGCCTGACAAGCGCGACGCCGGGCAGCGCCGCGCCGATTGGGCGGAGGTGTACCAGCCCTTCGCGCAGGAGGCCGCATCCAACCAGGCCTCGCGCTGTTCGCAATGCGGCGTGCCGTTCTGCCAAGTGCATTGCCCGCTGAACAACAACATCCCGGACTGGCTGAAGCTGACCGCCGAAGGCCGGCTCGAGGAAGCCTATGAGGTCGCCTCGGCGACCAACACCTTCCCCGAGATCTGCGGCCGCGTCTGCCCGCAGGACCGTCTGTGCGAAGGCAATTGCGTCATCGAGAAGGGCTTCGAGTCCGTCACCATCGGCGCGGTGGAAAAATACATCACCGACACCGCCTGGGAGAAGGGCTGGGTCAAGCCGCCCAGGCCGGTGCGGGACCGTGCGGAATCGGTGGGCATCATCGGTGCCGGCCCGGCCGGCATGGCGGCGGCCGAACGCCTGCGCGTCATGGGCTACCAGGTCACCGTCTATGACCGGCACGACCGCGCCGGCGGCCTGATGATCTACGGCATCCCGAACTTCAAGCTGGAGAAGGACATCGTCCTGCGCCGGCAGAAGCAGTACGAGGATGGCGGAATCGAATTCCGCCTGAACGTCGCCGTTGGCCAGGACATCACGCTGGCCGAGCTGCGCACGAAGCACGTCGCGCTGCTGGTCGCGACCGGCGTCTACAAGGCGCGCGACATCGACAATCCGGGCGGCGACCTGCCGGGTGTCGTCGCGGCGCTCGACTACCTGATCGCGTCGAACCGCAAGGGCCTCGGCGACGACGTGCCGGATTTCGAATCCGGTGCGCTGGATGCCGCGGGCAAGCATGTCGTCGTGGTCGGCGGCGGCGATACGGCCATGGACTGTGTGCGCACCGCGGTGCGCCAGGGGGCGGCCTCCGTCACCTGCCTGTATCGGCGCGACAAGGCGAACATGCCGGGATCCATGCGCGAGGTGAAGAACGCCGAGGAGGAAGGCGTTCGCTTCGAATGGCTCGCCGGCCCCGAGGCCTTCTTCGGTGAGGGCAGGGTGCAGGGCGTGCGTGCCCAGCGCATGCACCTCGGCCTGCCGGATGCGACCGGCCGCCAGCAGGTGGAACCGATCCCCGGCGCGCTGTTCAACCTGCAGGCTGAACTGGTGATCAAGGCGCTCGGCTTCGACCCGGAAGACCTGCCCAAGGCCTTCGATGAGCCTGCGCTGTCCGTCACGCGCTGGGGCACGCTGAAGGTCGACTACCGCACCATGATGACGCCGCTGCCCGGCGTGTTCGCCGCCGGCGACATCGTGCGCGGCGCTTCCCTGGTCGTCTGGGGCATCCGCGACGGGCGTGATGCCGCCGACCAGATCCACAGCTACATCCAGGCCCAGGGCGAGAGCCCGGCCATCGCGGCGGAGTGAACGCACCATGTCGCAGATCGAAACCGGTTCCGACTTCGTCGAATCCTTCGCGCGCGGCCGCGCGGCGCTGGAGAACACAGCCCATCTCGACCTGACCGAGCATGATGCCTGCGGCGTCGGCCTGGTCGCCTCGCTGGACGGCAAGCCGCGACGCGACGTGGTGCAGGCCGGCATCGATGCGCTGAAGGCGGTCTGGCACCGCGGTGCCGTCGATGCCGATGGCAAGACCGGCGACGGCGCGGGCATCCATATCGAGATCCCGCAGGACTTCTTCGCCGAAGTCGTGGAACGCGGCGGCGACCGGCTGCGCCCGGGGCGCATCGCGGTGGGCATGGTGTTCCTGCCCAAGACCGACCTCGGCGCGCAGGAACGCTGCCGCCAGATCATCGAGACCGAGATCCTCAACGCCGGCTACAGCATCTATGGCTGGCGCCAGGTGCCGATCAACGTCGCCTGCATCGGCGAGAAGGCCAATGCGACGCGCCCCGAGATCGAGCAGATCCTGATCTTCGACCCCGAGCAGCGCGACATCGAGACCGCCGAGCGCGACATGTACGTGATCCGCCGGCGGATCGAGAAGCAGGCGATCGCCACGCAGATCCCGGAGCTGTATCTTTGCTCCCTGTCGGCGCGCTCGCTCATCTACAAGGGGATGTTCCTCGCCGCGAGCCTGACGGAATTCTACCCGGACCTGCTCGATGTCCGCTTCGTGTCGCGCTTCGCCATCTACCACCAGCGCTACAGCACCAACACCTTCCCCACCTGGCGCCTGGCGCAGCCCTTCCGCATGCTCGCCCACAATGGCGAGATCAACACGCTGCACGGCAACGCCAACTGGATGAAGAGCCACGAGACGCGGCTCGCCCACCCGCTGCTCGACGAATACATGGACGACCTCAAGCCGATCGTGCAGGCGGGCGGGTCGGATACCGCGACGCTCGACAACGTGTTCGAGCTGCTGGTGCGCGGCGGCCGCGACGCGCCCATGGCCAAGGCCATGCTGATCCCCGAGAGCACCGGCAACAACGCGACCATGCCGGAGAACCATCGCGAGTTCTTCATGTACTGCAACGCGGTGATGGAACCCTGGGATGGGCCGGCCGCGATTGCCGCGACGGATGGCCGCTGGGTGATCGGCGGGCTCGACCGCAACGGGCTGCGGCCCATGCGCTACACGGTGACGACCGACGGGCTGCTGATCGTCGGCTCCGAGACCGGCATGGTGAAGGTCGCCGAGGACAGCATCGTGCAGAAGGGCCGCGTCGGCCCCGGCCAGTGCATCGGCGTCGACCTGGATGAGGCGAAGTTCTACGAGGATGCGGCGCTGAAGGATGCGATGGCCGCCCGCAAGCCCTTCGGCAAGTGGACCGCGCGCACCACCCGTATCGACGAGATCGTCAAGGCGGAAGGCGACGAGCGCGCGCATCTGGTCGCCGAGGAGCTGCGTCGCCGCCAGCTCGCCATGGGCTACACGCTCGAGGAACTGGAAGGCATCCTGCATCCCATGGCCGAGGATGCGGCCGAGGCGGTGGGTTCGATGGGCGACGACACGCCGATCGCCGTGCTGTCGGAACAATATCGCGGCCTGCACCACTATTTCCGCCAGACCTTCAGCCAGGTGACCAACCCGCCGATCGATTCACTGCGCGAGACGCGGGTGATGACGCTGCGGACGCGGCTCGGCAACCTCGGGAACATCCTCGAGGAGGACCCGTCCCAGTGCGACATGCTGATGCTGGAAAGCCCGGTGCTGTCGAACGCGCAGTTCGAGGCGATGCGCAGCTACATGGGCAGCACGGTCTGCACGGTGGACTGCACTTGGCCGGTGAAGGATGGCGAGACCGGGCTGCGCCGCGCCATCGAACGCATCCGCCGCGAGGCGGAGGAGGGCGTTCGCTCCGGCTGCGCCCATGTCATCCTGACCGATGAGGACCAGTCCGCCGAGCGTGCGGCGATCCCGATGATCCTCGCCGTCGGCGCGGTGCAGACGCATCTGATCAAGCACGGGCTGCGCACCTTCACCTCGCTCAACGTCCGCGCGGCCGAATGCATGGATGTGCACTATTTCGCCGTGCTGATCGGCGCGGGTGCGACGACGGTGAACGCGTATCTGGCGCAGGAGAGCATCGCCGACCGCCATCGCCGGGGGTTGTTCGGCAATGCGGGTCTCGGCCAGGCGGTCGGCAAGTACAAGAAGGCGGTCGACAAGGGTTTGCTGAAGGTGATGTCCAAGATGGGCATCGGCGTCTTGTCGTCGTACCGCGGCGGCATGAACTTCGAGGCGATCGGCCTGTCACGCGCGCTGGTGGCGGAATTCTTCCCCGGCACGCCGTCGCGCATCTCGGGCATCGGGCTGTCGGGCATCGCGCGGCGTGTCCTCGCGCTGCACGACAAGGCCTGGCAGATCGGCGCCGTCGCCTTGCCGGTGGGTGGCCTCTACAAGCTGCGGCGGCGGGGTGAGGTGCATGCCTTCGACGGCAGCCTGATCCACACGCTGCAGAAGGCGGTCGAGACCGACAGCTACCAGACCTACAAGCGCTACACCGAGGCCGTGCGGCGCCTACCGCCGGTCGCGCTGCGCGACCTGCTGGACTTCCGCATGGAAGGCCGCACCCCGGTGATGCTCGAGGAAGTCGAGAGCATCACCGAGATCCGCAAGCGCCTGATCGCCCCGGGCATTTCGCTCGGCGCGCTGTCGCCGGAAGCGCATGAGACGCTGTCGATCGCCATGAACCGCATTGGCGCGCGGTCGGACAGCGGCGAGGGCGGTGAGGACCCAGCGCGGGCCAAGCCGCGATCCAACGGCGACAACGCCAATTCCGCCATCAAGCAGATCGCGAGCGGCCGCTTCGGTGTGACAGCGGAATACCTGAACAACTGCCGCGAGATCGAGATCAAGGTCGCCCAGGGTGCCAAGCCCGGCGAGGGCGGGCAGCTGCCCGGCTTCAAGGTGACCGGGCTGATCGCCAAGCTGCGGCATTCGACGCCGGGGGTGATGCTGATCTCCCCGCCGCCGCATCACGACATCTATTCGATCGAGGATCTCGCCCAGCTCATCTACGATCTCAAGCAGATCAACCCGGATGCGTCGGTCTGCGTGAAGCTGGTCTCACGCTCGGGCATCGGCACCATCGCCGCCGGTGTCGCCAAGGCGAAGGCCGATGCGATCCTGGTCTCCGGCCATTCCGGCGGCACCGGCGCTTCCCCGCAATCGTCGATCAAATATGCCGGCCTGCCCTGGGAGATGGGGTTGTCCGAGACGCACCAGGTGCTGCAGCTGAACCGGCTGCGCCACCGCGTGCGGCTGCGCACCGATGGCGGGCTCAAGACCGGGCGCGACGTGGTGATTGCGGCGATGCTGGGCGCCGAGGAATTCGGCATCGGCACCGCATCGCTGGTGGCGATGGGCTGCATCATGGTGCGCCAGTGCCATTCCAACACCTGCCCGGTCGGCGTCTGCGTGCAGGATGAAGCGCTGCGCCAGAAGTTCACCGGCACGCCGGAGAAGGTGATCAACCTGTTCTCCTTCGTGGCGGAGGAAGTGCGCGAGATCATTGCCGCCCTCGGCTTCCGCAAGCTGACCGACGTGATCGGCCGGACCGACCTGCTCCAACAGGTCAGTCGCGGGTCGGAGGATCTCGACGACCTCGACCTCAACCCGCTGCTGGTGCAGGCCGATGCCGGCCCGCATGCTGCCTACTGCACGCTCGAAGGCCGCAACGAGGTGCCGGAGACGCTGGATGCGGAGATGATCCGCGACGCCGATGCGCTGTTCCGCCACGGCGAGAAGATGCAGCTCCAGTACAACATCCGGAACACGCATCGCGCCATCGGCACCAAGGTGTCGTCGCGCATCACGCGGCAGTTCGGCATGTCCGGGCTGCAGCCGGGCCATCTGACCGTGCGGCTGCGCGGCACGGCGGGGCAGTCGCTCGGCGCCTTCGCGGTGCGCGGACTGAAGCTCGAAGTCTTCGGCGATGCCAATGACTATGTCGGCAAGGGCCTGTCGGGTGCCACCATCGTGGTGCGTCCGGCACCGTCCTCGCCGCTGGTGTGGAACGACAACACCATCATCGGCAACACATGCCTGTATGGTGCGACGGCCGGTGAACTGTTCGCCGCCGGCCAGGCCGGCGAGCGCTTCGCCGTGCGCAATTCCGGCGCGACCGCGGTGGTCGAGGGCACGGGTGCGAATGGCTGCGAATACATGACGGGCGGCACCGTCGCGATCCTGGGCGCGGTCGGCGATAATTTCGGTGCCGGCTTCACCGGCGGCCAGGCCTTCGTCTACGACGCCGACGACACCTTCGGCGTGCGTGTGAACCCGGAGACGCTGGAATGGGCCCGCCTTGCCCATCCGCATTGGGAAGGCGTGCTGTGCGACCTGATCGCCCGGCATGTGGCGGAAACCGGCAGCCGCTTCGCCGCCCGCCTGCTGAACGAATGGGCAGTGGAACGCAGCCGCTTCTGGCATGTCGTGCCACGCGAATACCTGAAGTACCTGCCGGTTCCGATGGCCGAGGCGGCGGCCGTCGCCGCCGAGTGACCCGACGCACGCCGCCCGGTGAATCGCTTCACCGGGCGGCGCCTCGCCATCTTCCGTTCCCATGACGGCGCGGTAATCTGTTCCCGAGCCGATGCGCATCCGGCGCATCGCAGGATGGGAATTGAGCCGTGCGCCGTCTTGCCTTGGCCCTGGTGGCCACCCTTGCCATGGCAGCGCCCGCCGCGGCGCAGCAGGTCCGCAACCTCTCCGCCGTGAATGGCTGGGTCGCCTATATCGCGCAGAGCAACAGCGGCCCGCTCTGCGGCATGGGCACCGAGGCCAATTCGCAGGGCCGCTTCTTCTGGATCAAGGTCGAGCGCCTGAGCGGCGACCTGCACGGCTTTGTCCAGGTTGGTGACCGAAGCTGGAACGTTCGGCAGGAGGCGACCGGGCGCATCGTTATCGGCATCGACCAGCAGCGGGCTGAACTGAACTACACCGGCACCTCGCGTCCCGACATGATCGAGGCTTCCTACCGCGGCGCCTTCGACAACTTCATCAACTTCGTCCGCGCCTTCGCCCTCGGCAACCGCATGCAGGTCACCTTCCCGGGCGAGAATGTCGAGCCCTGGGGTGCGGATCTGCGCGGCACCCGCGCGGTGACCGACGCCTTCCTCGCCTGCGCGCGGCGGATCTGATCCGGCGGTCGCTTGAAGCGAGGTCGCCGCAGCTGGAATCACCGGAGGCGTGAATCACACGATCAAACGAAGGCATAGGGCGGGAGGCGTGAGCGAAAGCGAACGGATCCTACTCTAACGCAACGATCGACAGGCCGTTTTCATTCCTCGGGCAGTGGGCGCCGACCATCCGGCCGCCTCGCCTTGGTGCCGTGGACTCGTGCATCGGTCGTGGCTGTCAGTGTGTGCGGGGTCGCGCTGGGCGTTGGCGGGTCGCGACAGGGCCGCGATCCGAAGCCGATGACCCGCAGTGTTCCCATCCTCGCGATGGCATGCGACCGCAAGCATGCGGCCGGCCTTTGCGCCGGGACGGCCCGGGTGGCATAAGCAGCGCATCGTGAGACTGCTGTTCCACCTTCCCCTCTCCCCCTTCTCCCGCAAGGTGCGCCTGGCCCTGGCCGAGAAGCGCATCCCGTTCGACATGCGCATCGAACGCGTCTGGGAGCGGCGTGAGGATTACCTGACCATGAACCCTGCCTGCACCGTTCCGGTGCTGCAGGAGGACAATGGCCTGACCATCGCCGATTCCACCGCGATCTGCGAATACCTCGACGAGGCCTATCCCGACATGCCGCTGCTCGGCCGCACCTTGGCCGAGCGCGTCGAGGTGCGTCGCCTGGTCGCGTGGTTCGACGGCAAGTTCCACGCCGAAGTCGGCATGAACCTGCTGTACGAAAAGCAGATGAAGCGCGTGATGGGCCGCGGCAATCCCGACGCGACGGCGATCCGCGCCGGCTACGCCAATCTGCGTCCCCACCTCGAATATGTTGGCTGGCTGGCCGAGACGCGGCCCTGGCTCGCCGGCACCTCACTCACGCTCGCCGATTTGGCGGCGGCCGCACATCTTTCGGCGCTGGATTTCATCGGCGACATCGACTGGTCGCTGAATGAAGCCGCCAAGGACTGGTATGCGCGGATGAAATCCCGCCCGTCCTTCCGTCCGTTGCTGACTGACCGCGTCAGCGGAGTGACGCCGCCGGCGCATTACGCGGACCTGGATTTCTGAAGGCGCCGAAGGCCGCCGGCTGAGTTTTCCCGCGCCTTCGAATGCTGGGCGGCCCGCATAAGCGGGCCTTGGCTTCGCGCCATGTAGTCATGCGCCTGGGGCTGCTGCTGATCGGGCCGCGGTCGCGCCTTGCGCTCGCGAACCGTCAGTCGGCACCGTGCCGACGCGCCCGCATCGGCTACCGCCGCAATGGCCCGGCTTCGATCAGCGCCATATTCTGCGCGGCGAGATCGGCCGCGGCGCTGTCCGGTGCCAGTTCGACCACCCGTTCCCAGTCCGCCCGCGCCCCGGCCGCATCGCCCTGCGCCTGGCGGATGATACCGCGTTCCAGCAGCGCCTCGACATTGTCGCTCTCAAGTCGCAGCGCCTGCACCACGCTCTCCGCAGCCGGTGCAAGCCGGTCCAATCGCCGCAATGCGGAGGCCCGGACGATCCAGGCCTCGGCCAAAGTCGGTTCGACCGCCACGACCCGATCGACATCGGCCAGCGCATCCGCCGGGCGATCCAGCGCCAGCGAGGCCATCGCCCGTTCGGTCAGCAATTCGGAATCGGCCGGCGTCAACGCCAGTGCCAGCGACAGCGCCGCATGGGCACGCTGCGGGCGCCCCGCGGCGATCCATGCCTCGCCGGACTGTCCGAACACCGCCGCGCGCGCTGCGATGCCGGCCTGGCTGCGGGTGGCGATGCGTTCCAGCGCCTCGGCCGCGCGCTCCGCTTCGCCCAGGGAAAGCATCGCCAGCGCGGCGCAATGCGCGGCACCCTCGCCGCCGCCTTCCATGGCCCAGGAATCGGCCAGGGTCCGTGCGCCCTCCGGGTCCTCATCCAGCATTTGCAGGCAGCGCTCGTATTCCGGCGCATCCACCAGCCGCGGCGGCTCCGGCGGGGTGGGCAGGATCTCGTCACCGGCCGGGCCGGACAGCCACCACCACGCGCCGCCCGCAGCCACGACGACGAGCATCGCGACCCCGGCCAGGAGGAGGCGGACAGGCGTCATGCAACGCAATCTAGTGTCCGCGCCCGGACCGTGCCAGACCACTGAGAGGGAGGCGGCCATGCTTGTGGTGTTGGGTCTCGGCTACGCGGGATGGGCAGCGGCGCGGCAAGCCAAGGCCACCGGATGCGCCGTGGCGGGCACCGCGCGCGACCCGGCCAGCCTCGCACCCGATGCAAGGGCGCTGGCCATCCCCTTCGCCGCCGCCGCGGAGGCGATCCGGACCGCCACCCACCTGCTCGTCACCACCCCGCCGACCGAAGCCGGCGATCCCGTGCTCACCACCCACGCCGCAGCCCTCGCGGCGGCGCTGGCGGCGGGGACGCTGCGCTGGGTCGGCTACATCTCGACCACCGGTGTCTATGGCGACCGCGGCGGTGCCGAGGTCGATGAAGCCACCGTCCCCGCGCCTGGCCAGCCGCGGAGCCGCCGCCGCCTCGCCGCCGAGCAGGCCTGGCGCGACGTCACCGCCGGCCGCGCGGCGCTCGACCTGATGCGGGCGGGCGGCATCTATGGCCCGGGGCGTTCCGCCTTCGACGACCTGCGCGCCGGCACCGCGCGACGCGTGGTCAAGCCGGGCCACGCATTCTCCCGCATCCATCGCGATGACATTGCCCTGGCTGTCCTCGCCGCCCTGGCGCAGGACCGCGCGCCATCCCCGCGCGTGCTGCATCTGGTCGATGACGAACCGGTCGAAAGTGCCACCGTCACCGGATATGCCGCGGATCTGCTTGGCCTGGCCCCGCCGCCGGCGATTCCCTTCGAGACGGCGCGGGAGACGATGTCCCCCATGGCGCTGTCCTTCTGGTCGGAGAACCGCCGCGTCGCGAATGCGGCGACCAAGGCCGCGCTTGGCATCGCCTGGCGCTATCCGACCTATCGCGAAGGGCTAGCCGCCATTCTCGAACAGGAGCGGCGCGAGGGTCTCGCCCAGTAGCGCGAGGTCGGCCGGCCGCGACAGCCGGTGGTCGCCGTCCTTGATCAGGTGAACGCGCACATCCGCGCCGGTCAGCGCCTCGGCGATGCGCAGCGCGTGGCGCCAGGGTACATCCGGGTCACGCTGTCCCTGCAGGATGCGCACCGGCACGTCGATCGCGAGCGGGTCGCGCAGCAGCAGGTGGTCGCGCCCATCCTCGATCAGCGCACGGGTGATCGGGTAGGGGGCGCCATACTCGCTCGGACGCTGCCAGACACCGTCGCGTTCGATCGCCGCGCGGACCTCGGGCGGGAATTCCGCCCAAATCAGGTCCTCGGTGAAATCCGGTGCCGGCGCGATGCCGACGACCGCGCGCGGCCGCCGCCGCCGGGCCAGCAGCAGCGCGATCCAGCCGCCCATGGACGATCCCACCAGCACCTGCGGTCCCGGCGCCAGCGCCTCGATCACGCAGGCGGCATCATCCGCCCAGCGGCCGATGGTGCCGTCCACGAAGCGGCCGTCCGAGGCGCCATGGCCCGAATAATCGAAGCGCAGGAAGGGCGTGCCCCGCGCCTCGCACCAGCCCGCGAGGAATTCCGCCTTGCTGCCGGTCATGTCGGAATTGAAGCCGCCGAGGAACACCACGCCGACGCCGCGCCCGGCGAGACGGCGCCAGGCGAGGCGGATGCCGTCGCCGCGGTCGAGCGCGCCGGTTTCCTCCTTCATGGGGCGCGATCCTGGAGGGGCGCTGCCCCTCCAGACCACCCCGCCAAAGGCTTAAGGCCTTTGGAAACCTCGACCTGGTGCCGGGCGCAATCGTCGGGCCATGCAGGGAACGCGGAGCGGGCACGACGATGGGGCGCCAGGGCGCGGGGCGCGCCCATTGGCCGTTTCCCAGGATTGCCGTCCCGCCGTGCCAGGCACCAGGAATTCGCATTCCAGCGACTCGGGGCCATTGGAAACCCTGCTCCCGGCGCCGGGCGACGGTGGCTGTCGCCGCGCCATCCCGGACAGCTGCGACCTCCCCTGCACATCACCAGGAATCCCGCGGTCCAGGGACCCGATGGTCCCTGGCGGGGTGGCTTGGAGGGGCAGCGCCCCTCCAACCTTCGCGCGCACGGCGTGCCACGCCCCACCGCCCTCACGCCCGCGGCAACCCGCGCCGCGTCAGGGACGCGAACAGCGCCCCGGTCCCGAACACCCAGGGCGGGCATTCATCCGTCCGGTCCACCTCGTTCACCAGTGCCCCCAGCCGCGGCGATGCCACCCGCACAACGTCGCCCTCCTTGTGGGTGAACCCCATCCCGGCCGCGCCGCGATCCTTCGATGGCGAGAACGGCGTGCCGAGATACAGCACCGCGCCATCGGGATACTGGTGATGCGCGCCGATCATCTGGCCGACGATCTCGGTCGGGTCGCGGCTGATCGACCCCACCGCGCCGCGTTCCTCCAGCGCGAAGCCGTCACGGCCCGAGATGGTCAGCGTGATCTCGGCCTGGCGGATATCCTCCAATGTGAAGTCGTCGTCGAACAGCCGGATCATCGGTCCCAGAGCAGCCGAGGCATTGTTGTCCTTCGCCCGGCCGAGCAGCAGCGCGGACCGCCCTTCCACATCGCGCAGGTTGACGTCGTTGCCGAGGGCCGCCCCCTGGATGCGGCCGCGGCTGTTCACCACCATCACCGCCTCGGGTTCCGGGTTCGACCATTGCGAATTGGGGTGCACGCCGACCTTGGATCCGGTGCCGACCGCGGCCATCGGCGCGCATTTGGTGAAGATCTCGGCATCCGGCCCGATGCCGACTTCGAGGTATTGGCTCCACCACCCTTTCTCGACCAGCGCGGCCTTGACGCGCATCGCCTCGGCGCTGCCGGGCACCAACGCGGCGAGGTCGTCGCCGATGATCGCGCGCACCTCGATGCGCACGGCGGCGGCGAGCGATGCATCGCCGCGGCAACGTTCCTCGATGACGCGTTCCAGCATGGACCGCACATAGGTGACACCGGCCGCCTTCACCGCCTGCAAGTCGATCGGTGCTAGCAGATACGGCTTGGCGGGGTCGCGCGCGTCATGCGCCGAATTCGCCAGCAGTGCATCGAGGTCGAGCGCCATCGGCACGCCGCGCGTGCGGATGCAGGCGGCGGGATTCTCCGTTTCCATCCAGCGCGCCATCGTGCCGGTGGTGGGGGTCATGTCGAAGGCCGCGCCGCCGATCAGGCCGACGACGCAGGGGCCTTCGGGCGTCATGATCCGTGCGGCGAAGGTGCCACGCGCGAAATCTGCCGGCAGGCAGGTCCGGTCCAGTCGCATTTGTGCTTCTCCCCCATTCAGCTCCGACAGGCTGGCTGGCGGATGGGGCTCTGCCAAGGGGGGGGCGCGCGGCGCTCACTCGGTCAACTGGCCAGCAGCCTCGATCAGCGGCTTCCAGCGGGCGATCTCGGCCCGCCAGAAGGCCTGGGCGCCGGCCGGCGTGGTCCGCTCACCGGCGGCCGGCAGGCTGCCGAGCTCGACCATGCGCCGTGTCACCGTCTCGTCACGCAGCGTGGCGAGCAAGGCCCGGTTCAGCCGCGCGACGATCGGGGCAGCCGTGCCGCCGGGGGCGAACACCATGTTCCAGCCGGACATGCTCATCGCCGGCAATCCGGCTTCGGCAGTGCTCGGGATGTCGGGAAGCGCTACGGCGCGGACGGGGGTGCTGATCGCATAGGCGCGGATGGACCCGGCGCGGATCTGTTCCGCATTGTTCGTCGTCTGGTCGCAGCCCAAGTCGAGCGTGCCGCCCACCAAATCGTTCATCACCAGCGCATTGCCGCGATACGGCACCAGCGTCACCGGCGTGCCGATCGCCGACAGCAGCAGCAGGCTGCACAGATGGCTGGTGGACCCGACGCCGGCATTGCCGAGGTTCAGCCGCATGCCGTCGCGGCGGACGATCGCGACGAGTTCCGCGAGATTCGCGGCGGGAAAGGTCGGGCGCGCGATGATGGACATCGGCACCTCGTTCACCATCCCGATCGCTTCGAGCGCCAGCGGATTGAAGCCGGGATTGCGTATCAGCGTCGGGATGGTGGCCTGGGCCAGGCTGCCGAATAGGATGGTGTGGCCGTCCGGCCGCGCCGCGGCGACGCGGGCCTGGCCGATCGACCCGCCGGCGCCGGACGCGTTTTCCACCACCACAGGCTGGCCGAGATCGGCGCTCATCGCCGGGGCGATCAGCCGGGCGATGACATCGGCCGGGCCGCCGGGCGCGAAGCCCACGACCATCGAGATGGGACGCGTCGGGAAATCGGCCGACGCGCCGACCTGCGCGGCGGCGGTCCCGTGCGCGCCGACGCACAGCGCAAGGCCAAGCAGGCCGCGCGTGATCATCCTGAACATGCTGTCTCTCCCGGTCGGTCTTGCCGGGAGCCTTGCAGCATCCGCGCGGCCTGCAAAGGCCGCGGCGTTGTCGGCCGTCAGCAGGCAGCCAGGGCGGCGATGCGCTGCGGCTGGCGCTGCGTCGCCATGCGATGCGGCTTCACCGACAGGCCCCGTTCCTCGCGCCAGCCGGCATGCGCGGTGGCGATGCATCGCGACAGCCTTGCCGGGTCACGGCGCCATGCCGCTGCCAGGGTGGCCGCATCCGGTGCGCCGCTGGTCTCGACCCCTAGCTCCGCCTGCAGGTCCATCAGCGCCTGCATCGTGCCCGCTTCCACGGCATAGGCGAACAGCGCGAGGTCCGGGCCGGGCGGCAGCCGCCCCGCGCCAAGCGGCGCCCACACCATCGCGCGCAGGATGCGGGATGCCGTGTCGTGATCCAGCGCGCGCAGGCTCACCTCATCGGCCGGCCCGCCGATCCAGACCGACAGCAGGCCAAGCCCGACGCCATGCGCCGCCGGACCCTCGAACACTGCGTGGCGGGGCGTGAAGGGGCCATGCGCGGTCATCACGGTGGCGGCGCAGGCGGCGAAGCGGTCATGTTCGGCGGTCATGGTGCCAGAGTGGCGACCGGGTGGTTAAGGAAGCCTTGAGGCGACGGCCCGATCCTGCCGGCGAGCCCATCCGGCGACCTGTTCAGCCGGGCGGCTGGCCGGCATCAGGCCGGCAAGGCGCGCTTCCACGGATACCCCGACCGCGCCTTGCCGAAGCCGTAGTCGAACAGCGCGCGCAGAAAGTCCTGGTCGAAGGGTTCGGATTCCATCGCGGTGAAGTCGTCGTCGATATGGGCGAGGCGGAAGCCGATGCCGTGCCGCTGCGTCGCCGCCTGGATGCGGAACACGTCGTTGACGCCGGATGCACCGAGCAGCGTCGAGATGGCACGCTCGGCAATCGGGAAGGCGCGTCGTGGCACCGGCCCGCCCGACTGCGTCAGCCGCCCGTTGCGCACGACATAGGCGGTCACGGCGGGCGGCGTCAGGCCGGCCCGGACACGCTCGGCGCGGCTTTCGCCCAATGCCGGCGGATACAGGAAAGCCTGCGCATAGGTGCCGCCATCGACATGCATCTCCTGGAAGGGGCGGCCATCCACCGTCACGTCGATCATCACCGGCGGGAACACCCCGGGCACGGATGCCGAGGCCAGCAGCACCTGGCGCACCAGGTCGAGCGCGCGCGGATGCCCGCTGGCGGCAATGGCGCCGATGTTCCAGCCTACCGGCCGCTGTGCATCCAGGTTGGTGGTGCTGATGATCAACTGCCGTCCGCCGCGATACCCCTCGGCGATCTCGGCGAGCAGCGCGTCATCCATGAAGCGCGCGATGGTGCGTCCGAGCGGCGCGCTGTCGGCCACCGCGTCATCGACCAGCGCGGCGAGCAGCCCGCGACTGACCAGCACATCCGCGGCGCTGATCTCGGTATAGGCGGCGCGGAGGTCCGCATCGCGTCGCGGCCCCACGAAGACCATCGGCGCGGTCAGCGCCCCGGTGCTGATGCCGGTGGCGAGGGTGAATTCCGGCCGGTCGCCATGCTCGGTCCAGCCGCAGGCAAGGCCCGCCCCGAAGGCGCCATTCTCGCCCCCACCGGAGAAGGCGATGATGTTCCCATCGGGCAGCCGGTCGCGCGGGCCGAGCGCGAAGCGGCGGCGCTGGCGCCGGCCGGCCTCGTTGAATTCCTCGACGATGCGCGGGATGTCGAGCGGGTCGGTGATGCAGAAGCGTTCATTGGGTAGGCCGAGCACCTGGGCATTGCGGACCCGCTCGGCCGGCACCGGGTCAACGCGCCGCGGCAGCCCGCAGCCGGCGAGCGAGGCCGCGCCGCCCATCAGCATCGACCGCCTCGCGAGCCGCGGCCCATATCCTGTTTCGTGCATGATCGAGGCTAGCGCGCCCTGCCGCCAACCGGGAAGCGCCGGCGCCGATCAGATCGGCGGCCGATGCGCCCAGTCATAGCCGCGCCGCCCCTGCGCGAAGCCATAGTCGAACAGCGCCCGCATATAGGCCTGGTCGAAGGGGGAGGGCAGTTCCTGCGTGAAGTCGCTGCCGATGAAGGCAAGGTTGTAGCCGATCCCGTCGCGTTGCGTGTTCGCCCACATGCGCAGCACGTCGTTGTAGCCGCTGGTCGCGATCATCGTGCTGATGGCGCGGCCGGCGATGCCGAGCGTGCGGCGTTCCACCATGGCCCAGTCCGGGTCGAGCCGCGCATTGCGGATGATGTAGGCCTCGACATCGCGCGCGGCGACGCCGCTGCGCACCCGCTGCTGCCGCCGTTCGCCCAGCGCCGCGGGATACAGGAAGGCCTGTGCGAAGGCGCCGCCATCCACATGCATTTCCTGCCGCGCCTCCCCATCCACCGTCACATCGAACATCACCGGCGGGAAGGCTCCGGGAATGGAGGCGGAAGCCAGCAGCACGCGCCGGATCAGGTTCGCCGCGTCCGGATGGCCGCTGGCGGCGATGGCGCCGATGTTCCAGATGACCGGCACCTGCGCGTCGAGGTTGGTCGTGCCGACCAGCAGCAGCCGCCCCTCCCGGTGGCCGCGCGCGATCTCGGCGATCAGCGCGTCGTCGAGCATGCGGGAGATGGTGCGGAACAGCGGCGAGGTATCGGCCAGCCCGTCGGCGAACAGCGCCGCATGCAGCAGGCTGCGGCTTTCGAGGATGTCGTCCGGCGAGAGCTGCGTGTACACCGCGCGCAGCTGGGCATCATAGGATGGGCCGACGAAGGCGAAGGGCGCGCTCAGCGCGCCGGTGCTGACGCCGGTCACAAGGTTGAAGACCGGCCGGTCCCCGCGCTCGGTCCAGCCGCAGAGCAGGCCGGCACCGAAGGCGCCATTTTCCCCGCCGCCCGAGATCGACAGCAGGTTGATCGGCGGCAGCGGTGCACGGGCCGCCAGGGCCAGGTGGCGCCGCATGCGTTCGCCAGCGGCGACGAACTCGGCATCGAGCGCGTCCAGGCCAGCGCGGGACATGATGAAGAAGCGCTCGTTCGGCATGCCCAACACCGTGGCGGCGCCGGTGCGCTCGCGCGGCACGGCGGGCCCGCGTATCGGCGCGGAGCAGCCGGCCAGCCCCCCGGCGGCTGCAAGCGCAAACAGTGAGCGGCGGGATGCGGAAGCAATGGCCATGCGCGAATGGTCCCCAGGTTCTGAGCGGCCGCAGCATAGACGAGGCCCGCGGCGGGCGACATGGAGGCGGATGGACGCACCGGGCGCCATCGTCCAGTCTCACCGCAATCGAGAAAATGCTGGAGGACTCACCATGACCACCCGTCGCACCGCCCTCGGCGCGCTGGCCGCCGCCGGGGCCCTCGGCCTGCCGCGCATTGCCCAGGCCGCCTGGCCGGCCGACCGGCCGATCGAGGTCGTCGTGCCCTATCCGCCCGGCGGCGGCGTGGACACCATGGCGCGCATGGTGCTGCCGGTGGCGCAGGCGCGGCTGCCGGGCGCGCGCTTCGTCGTGGTGAACCGGGCCGGGGCCGGTGGGCAGCTCGGCTGGGAAGCGGTGTTCAACGCCGCGCCGGACGGCTTCACCCTGGCGGCGACCTCGGTGCCGGCTTTGGTGACCTACCCGATGGAGCGCACGGTGCGCTACCGGCCGCTCGACTTCACCTTCATCGCCAACGTCGTCGACGATCCGGGCGGGCTGTTCGTCGGCGCCGATTCGCCGCTGCGCACGCTGGCCGACCTGGTGGCCGCGGCCAAGGCGAATCCTGGGCAGCTCAGCTACGGCACCACGGGCATCGGCTCGGACGACCACCTGCTGGTCCTCGGGCTCGAGGACAAGCTCAGCCTGCCGCCGATGACGCATGTGCCCTTCAACGGCATGGCGCCGCTGTCCACCGCGCTGGTCGGCGGGCATCTGCAGCTCGGCGCCTTCAACATGAGCGAGAGCCTGGCGCTGCTGCAGGCCGGGCGGATTCGCGCGCTGGGCCAGGCGGCGGCGACGCGGTGGTCCGGCACGCCCAACGTGCCGACCTTCAAGGAACAGGGCATCGACCTGATCAGCGGCGCGACGCGCGGCATCGTCGGCCCGCCCGGCATGCCGGCGGAGATCACCGGCAGGCTGGAAGCGGCCTTCCGCGCCGCCCTGGCCGACACCGACTTCGTGCGGGAGGCCGATCGCCTGGGCCTGCCGTTGGCCCCGCGCATCGGCGCCGAATACCGCAGCGATGTCGCGACACTCGAGACCAGCCTGCGCGGCCTGTGGCAGCGCAAGCCCTGGAAGGAATCATGACCGAAGCCGATACCGTCCACGTCGAGGCGCCAGCCCTCGGCGACTTCCTGCGCGCCATCGTGGGTGCGACCGGCAGCACCCGGCAGGAGGCGGCGGAAGTCGCCGCCCACCTGCTGGAGGCCAATCTGCAAGGGCATGACAGCCACGGCATCATGCTGCTGCCGCGCTACGTGCAGCATGTGCGCGAGGGCAAGCTGCACCCGAATGTCGCGCCGACCCCGGTCCGGCAGGAGGCCTCGCTCGCGCTGTTCGACGGCAACATGGGCTATGGCCAGCATGTCGGCCGGCAGGCGATGGACTGGGCGATCGGCGCGGCGAAACAGCACGGCCATGCCGTGATGGGGCTGCGCAACGTCCATCATATCGGCCGCGTCGGCACCTATGGCGAGCAGGCGGCGGCGGCGGGGATGATCTCCGTCCACTTCGTCAACGGCGTGTCGGGGCCGCCATCCGTCGCGCCCTTCGGTGGGTCGGATGGGCGCCTTTCGACCAACCCGGTCTGCGTCACCATCCCGCCGGCGGTGCCGGGCGGGCAGCCGCTGGTGCTGGACTTCGCCACCTCGGCCATCGCGCTGGGCAAGTGCCGCGTGGCGTTCAATGCGGGGCGGGCGGTGCCCGAAGGCGCGCTGGTGGATGCGACGGGCCAGCCCACCACCGATCCAGGCGTGCTGTATCGCGACAATCCGCGCGGCGCCCTGCTCTCCTTCGGTGCACACAAGGGCTACGGCCTCGCCCTGGTCTGCGAGATCCTGGCCGGCGCGCTGCTGGGCGGGGCGACTGCCTGGCGGCCGGAATTGCGCGACCGGGGCATCGTCAATTCCTGGCTTGCCTTCGTGATCGACCCGGCGCGCTTCGGAGATGTCTCGGCCTTCCGCGAGGAACTCGCCGCGGTGATCGCCGATGTGAAGGCATCCCCCGCTGCCGATCCCGACAATCCAGTCCTGGTGGCGGGAGAAAAGGAACGCATCACGAAGGCGAAGCGGTTGGCAGGCGGCATCCCGGTTGATGCGACCACCTGGGGCAATTTGGTCGAGGCGGCGCGCAGCCTCGGCATCAACGCGGTGCCGGCGGCGCAGTAGCGCACCGCCGGTCCATGGGGCGGCCCCGGTCCTACACCGGCAGCCGCACCCGCGCCCGCAACCCGCCCAGCGGGCTGTCCTCGAGCACGATGTCCCCGCCATGCGCCCGCGCGATGTCGCGCGCAATCGCCAGCCCCAGGCCGGTGCCGCCGGCCGAGAAGGTGGCGAAGGGGCGGAAGGCTTCCTCGCGCTGGTCCTCGGGCAGGCCAGGCCCGTCGTCATCGACCGTCACCATGGCCCAGCTGCCGCTTTCCCCGCGCGGCACGCTGGTCAGGCCGATGGCGATGCGCCGCGCATGCTTGCGCGCATTGTCGAGCAGATTGCCCAGGCAGCGCCGCAGCGCATCGGCGCGCACCGGCAACACCAGCGGGTCCTCCGGCAGTTCGAGATCCACCTTCGCACCATCGCGCCGCGCCTTGGCCGCGGCTTCCTCGACCAGTTCCGCGAGGTCGGCCGGTGCCGCCTGCTCGGTCCCTTCGCCGCGCGCGAAGGAGAGATAGGCGGCGATCAGCCGGTCCATCTCCTCGACATCCTGGGTCATCGCCGCCGCATCGTCTTGGACGGATGCCGGCAGCATCGCGAGGCCAAGCCGCAGCCGCGTCAGCGGCGTGCGCAGGTCATGGCTGATGCCGGCCAGCATCTCGGTCCGGCTTTCGACGAAACGGCGGATGCGCGACTGCATCGAATTGTAGGCGATCGCCGCCTGGCGCGCCTCGGCCGCCCCTTCGGGCTTCATGGGCCCGAGGTCGCGGCCGCGCCCGAAGGCTTCCGCGGCTTCGGCCAGCCGCCGGATCGCGCGCACCTGGTTCTTCATGAACAGCGCCGCGACGCCGAACAGCAGCAGGGACGACCCCACCACCCAGATCACGAACAGGTACAAGGTGCCGCTGAACAGGCGCTTGCGCGCGGCTTCGGCGTGCAGCACCCCATCGGGCAGCTGCACGCGAATGATCACGCTGCGCGGGTCGGACTGCCAGTCGGTGTCGAAAGGCAGGCGGACGCGTTCGCGCATCGCATCGTCCAGATCCTCCTCGAGCGGCAGCAGCGGCAGGGACGCCGGACGGCTGCCCGACGGCCCCAGCACCGCGCCGGCTTCGAAGGCGAGCGACAGGTCGAGCCGCCAGGCCGCCTCACGGAAGATCCAGCCGCGCTCGGCAGGATTGGGATTGCGCGCCAGCAGCTCGACCACCATCGCGACATCGCCGGCCACGCCACCGGCCAGACGGCGGGAGATGACATCCAGATGGCTGCCATAGAACAGGTAGAGCGAGATGATCTGGAGGACGACCAGCGGGACCAGGATGATCAGCAACGCGCGACCGAGCAGGCCACGCGGGACCAGGGCACGGAAGATGCGGTTCATCGGCAAGGAAGGTCGGGGGAGAGAACTCCCCCGATCCCCCTCCTTTTTCTGCCTGTCTGGCGGCGGCCGCCGAAGTCAGTCTCCAACAGACAAAAAACGGAGGGGGATTCGGGGGAGGTGTTCCTCCCCCGCGCTTCCTTTCTCACGGCCCCGGCCTCAGCACATAGCCGCGATGCCGCACCGTCTGGATGAAGCGCGGCTCGCGCGGGTCCGTCTCGACCTTCCGGCGCAGCCGCGTCACCTGCACGTCGATGGCGCGCTCGCCGGCCTCGGGCGTGCCGAGCGCCGTGCCGATCTCCTCCCGGCTCAGCACCTCGCCGACGCGGCGTGCAAGCGCCTGGAGTAGCGCGGCTTCCCCACCGGTCAGGCGGATGACGCCGTCATGGCCGCGCAGTTCCGCGCGTTCCACGTCGAACCAGCACCGGCCCAGCTGCACGGGCGCGGTCGGCAGCGCCTGGCTGGTCGGGGGCGGCGCGGCGCGGCGCAGGATGGTGCGGATGCGCAAAGCCAGCTCGCGCGGATCGAAGGGCTTGGCCAGGTAGTCGTCGACGCCGTGTTCAAGCCCGGCAATTCGATCTTCCGGCGCGCCGCGCGCCGTCAGCATCAGGATCGGCACCTCGTTGCCGTCGCGGCGCAGTGATTCGGCCAGCGACAGGCCGGATTCGCCCGGCATCATCACGTCGAGCACCATCAGGTCGAAGGTCATCGCGGCGATCGCACCGCGCGCCGCGGCGGCATCGGCCACCGCGGTGACGCGGAAGCCCTGGTCGGTCAGGAAGCGCTGCAACAGGTCGCGCAGCCGCGCATCGTCATCGACGACGAGAAGATGCGAGGTCTCGGCCGCCCCGCTCATCGCGCCTGACCCTGTGCCGGCGGAGCCTCGATGGCGTCGCAGGCATCGCGCGCCTGCTCGCCCATCAGCCCGCGCATGACGCGGCGAAAGCCTTCGACGGCGGCGGGGCCGGCCTCGCGATAGGCGCGCATCACCGTCTCCCGCTGGCGGTCGAACAGGCGGCGTTCCAGGGCGGCGCCCTTTTCCGTCAGGGTCAGCAGGCGCTGGCGGCGGTCGTTGCGGCCGGGCGTCTGGGTCACGTAGCCCTCCTCGACCAAAGGCTGCAGCACCCGGCCGAGGGATTGCTTGGTGATCGCCAGGATGCCCAGCAGGTCGCCCACCGTGATGCCCGGCCGGCGGCCGACGAAATGCAGCACGCGGTGATGCGCGCGGCCCATGCCGAGCTCGGCGAGGATCTCGTCCGCCCCCGCGGTGAAGTCGCGGTAGCCGAAGAACAGCAGGTCCTGGGCGAGGCGCAGCTCCTCCTCCCGCAGGAACAGCAGGTTGCGCCCGGCGGCGAGCGAGCTGCGCTCCGGGGCGTCCGTGGTCTGCGCGGTGCTCTTCACGGGCATGGCTGGCATGTTCGGGCGTGGGCCTCCATTTTGGTCAGTATCATTGACGCATCCGACCTGTCATTTTAACTTGTGACCGTCTGAAGCAACATTCTTTCGTTCGACGCGATGCCCACATTCCGGGCCGACAGGAGGATACACCATGACGCCGCCGCCGTCCGTGCCCCGGACCCGCTGTCATGGCCCGTTGCACCCCTGCCGCGTCGCGTCGCAGGCTTAAGATAAGAAACCCAGGAAGGATACGCAGCATGGGCCAGTTCCCGACCACCCGCACCACCACGCCCAAGGCGAAGCCGGCGGACGACACGCTGGCCTTCGGCAAGGTCCTGACCGACCACATGTTCCTGATGAACTATGAGGAAGGGAAGGGCTGGCACAATCCGCGCATCGAACCCTATGGCCCGCTCAGCCTGGATCCGGCGACCTCGGTGCTGCACTACGGCCAGGCGATCTTCGACGGGTTGAAGGCGTTCCGCGGGGATGACGGCCAGATCCGCCTGTTCCGCCCGGACCGCCATGCCGAACGGTTCAACCGCTCGGCCCGGCTGATGTGCATGCCGGAACTGCCGGTGGACATCATCCGCGCCTCCTTCGACGCGCTGGTCGGCCTCGATGCGGATTGGGTGCCGCACAAGTCGGGCACCTCGTTGTATCTGCGCCCGACCATCATCGCCACGGACGTTATGCTCGGCGTGCATCCGGCGCACAGCCTGCTGTACTTCCTGATCCTCTCGCCGGTCGGGTCGTACTACAGGGAAGGTGTGAAGCCGGTGCGCATCCTGGCGTCCGACAAGCATGTGCGCGCGGTCAAGGGCGGCACCGGCGAAGCCAAGACGGCGGCGAACTACGCGCAGTCCCTGTCGGGCCAGCAGGATGCGGCGGCCGCCGGCTACACCCAGGTGCTGTATCTCGACGGCGTGCACCGGAAGTATCTCGACGAGGTCGGCACCATGAACATCATGGTGAAGATCGGTGACGAGGTGATCACGCCGCCGCTCGCCGGCACCATCCTCGACGGCGTGACGCGCGCCTCCGCATTGCAGTTGATGCGCGATTGGGGGCTCAAGGTGTCCGAACGCCAGATCACGATCGACGAGGTGATGGCCGCCGGCCGCGACGGCACCCTGAAGGAGATGTGGGGCACGGGCACGGCGGCGGTGGTCTCGCCGGTCGGCACGCTTGGCTACAAGGGCGAGGACGTGCTGATCAACAAGGGCGAGACCGGCAAACTGACGCAGCGTTTGTACGACGCGATCGTCGGCATCCAGTATGGGCGCACCAACGATGCGCATGGCTGGACCAGCGTGGTGAAGGTGCCGGCGCTGGCCTGAATCACCCCGCGGGGATCTGCCGCAACGCACGTCCCCGCATGGTGGAAGGCGGGCGGTCGGTTTCCCTGGCGGCGTGATACCAATGGCACGGGTCATTGGCCCGTGCCGAGGCCGTGAAGGCGGCCCGCCGGCAGCCCGGCGAAAGCCAAGTAAACCGGATGTTTGCGCGTCACGCCATGGGCGTGCCTTCTGCACGACGCGTCCGAGGGCAGGCCGAAGCCGATGCCAACGGTCGAAGAGTTCGGCCGTGGGTGTGGTCGCTTTGGGCTGGCCGCCGGCATGACTGCCCGCCCGCGCAATTCCGTCCGCACCGTTGTTTTCGGCAGCCGTTGCCGTTCGCCCTGCTCACGACGACGCCTCTCCCCAGGTATTCTCCCGAACATCGTCGCCTGGCCAGGTGCCACGACCTGATCGGGATCCGTTTCAGGGCCGCGCCTGGCGGTCGCGGGATCGGTGGGGGCGGCGGCCGGCGCCTCGGCGAGCGCGCGCTTCAGGTCGGACAGGCCGTTGAAGCCGAGGGCCTTGACCGTGCGCACCACGGTGGCATCGGAGGTGCCGGTCCGCCCGGCCAGTTCCGCGGCGGACAGCGCGAGGGCCAGCGGGCGGCTGTCGGTCAGGAAGCGCGCCGACGTCGCCCGGCCGCTCAGCCTGACGGCAAGCGCAGGAAGCCGGGCTCCTCCGGCGGGTCGGCGAATTCCTCGGTGATCTCGCTGACCCGGGCCAGCAGCGGCCCGCGCCGGCAGGCCGACAGCAACGCCTGGACCGCCGCCTCCTCGCCGGCCACCAGCGCTTCGACCGTCCCGTCGCGCCGATTGCGCACCCAGCCCTGGACACCCAGCCGAGCCGCCTCGCGCACCATCCAGTCGCGGTAGCCGATGCCCTGCACCCGCCCGGCGATGACGACGCGCCGGGCCCTCATGGCCGCACCAGCGCCAGGAAGCGTTCAGCTAGGCGGAGCTCGGCGGCGGAACGGACCCGGCGTTGCTCCGCTTCCCAATCGGTGCCCCAGCGCTGTTCCTGATGCGTCTCATCCAGCACGGCGAGGCGGTGGGCCTCCGCCGCATCCAGCCGCCCGGCCGACAGGGCCAGGGCCAGCACCAGGCTGCCCAGCGCCGGCACGGCCAGGCCCAGGGCGGCCAATTCCTCGGCGGCATGGGCGGCGATGGCGTCGCGCAGGGCCGTCAGGCTCCGGGCTGGCTGCGGCACCGGCATCAGCCCCGCGGTCACGGTGAGCGGCGCGCCGTGGGCCTGCGCCACCCAATCGAGCAGCGGCTGCCATTCGCGCGACTGCGCTTCGGCCAGCGCGGCATCCTCGGCGCGGTAGCAGAGCAGGTCGGTCTCGGCGAATTTCGCCAGCCCGGCGATCATCGCCGCGGGGTCGGGCGCGATGCGATCCTGCACGGTGCCGAGCAGGCGCGTCAGCGGCACCGCCTCCATCGTCATCTCGCCGCCCTTCTCGCCGCCGGCTGCCTGCCATTCCGCGGCAATCGCCTCCGCCAGCGCGGCGGAACGCGCGGCGAGCGGCGCGCCGCCCGGCAGGCGGAGCGGGCGGCCATCGAGCAGGACAGCGTGACCACCCTCGGGGCGCGGCACGGCGACGGCATGGGTCCAGAAGCGCTTCATCGGCACTGTATGTAGCGCAGGCGGGCGGGTTCGGCAGTGGGGTCGGCGGTGCGGCATGCAGCGCAACGGGCGCGAAGAAGCGGCGCCCCGACCGCGCGGCGGATGGACAGGGGCGGGCTCATGGCCCCGGACCCGGGAAGGGGGCCGTGCTGTCGCCGGCCTTTTCGCCTGGCCGGGCCGTGGTGGCGCAGATCGGGCAGCGCCGTGCCCGTATCTGCCGCCGCTACCGCCGTCGCCCGCCCAGCAGCCCCCGCAGCAGATCCTGCGCCGTCCCCTGAAGTTCGCGTGGCACGCCCGGCACGACGGCCTGCGGCGCGGGCATCGGACCGTCGGCGCCCATGCGGGCGAGGCGCAGCTGGTCCTCGCAGCCACCGGCGGGGTACTGGCCGGGAACCTGTCCACGCAGCCATTCGACCGTCGGGCTGCGCCACAGCCGGTTGGCGACCGTGTCGCCCACCACCTGGGTCAGAGCGCGGCCCGGCTCCACGCCGATGCGCGGAGCCGAGAGGCTGCCGCCGATGCCGACCGGCGCGCGCACCGTCACGCCGAGCACCTGCACGTCGGGCAGCAGCCGCGCGGCCAGCCTCTCGGTCCGCAGGTTGACGGCGGCCATGCCGGAGACCTGGCCGGCGCCGGTCTCGGCAAACAGGGCGGAGGTGGTGGCGATGCCGTCCTCGGCACCGACACGCAGCGCCAGGCAGCGCAGCGCCAGCCTGTCGCGGGGCGCGCCGGGCAACAGCAGGGCGAGAATATCCGGGCCCAGGCGCGTCAGCCCCGCCGAGACGGCGCGGCCATCGACCATGGCGAACCCGGCCTCCCCGCTCAGGCTGGCGGCCAGGGCGCGGGTGGTGGCGCCGCGGGCGGTGACGTCGATGGCGATCTGCGCATGGCCTTCGACACTCGGGGCTTCATCGCGCGCCCGGCGCAGGGCCGCGAGGTCGAGGCCAGGGCCGGTGCTGCGCAGGATCAGGGCCACGGCAGGCGGGTCGGCCCGGCGGTCGATGCGAATTTCGCCCTGCACCGCGCCGCCGGGGCTGGTGACGGTCAGCGGGGCGATGTGCAGGACCTCGTCCTCCTGCGCGATGACGGCGTGCAGGTCGCGCCAGTCCATGCCGTCGATCCGCGCCTGGGTGGCGCGCAGGTCGATTCGGCCGTGCCACGTCGCGAGGCCGGCTAGCGGCAGGGCGATGTCGGGGATCACGCGCCGGTCGTTCGCGGCCGCGGCAGGTGCGGCGGCCGGTTCAGGCGATGCGGCGGGCGCAGGTGGCCTGGCCGGTTCAGGTGGCGGGACGGGTGCAGGTGACGCAGATTCCGCAGGAGCCGCCTGTGGCGCCGCGGGCGTCGGCGGGGCGTCCGTCGCACCCGGCACCCGCCGGGCCAAGGCGTCGAGGTCGATCCGGTCCGCCAGCAGGCGGCCCTCGATGCCGAAGGGCTGGCCAGGGGTCAGGTGCAGCTCGCCTTGCGCCGCCAAGGCCGGTGCTGCGATGCGCAGTGTCTCGATGCGCAGCGGGCCGCGCAGGGGACCCTCGGCGACGAGGCGGGCGGCGAAGGTCGCGTCGCGCAACGGCAGCGGGTCGGGAAGGATTGCCGCGAGGGCGAGCATGTCCGGCACCGCGGCACGGATGTCGAAGCTCGCACCCTCGAGCATGCGCGGGCGCAGGATGCGGCCGCTGGCCTCGACCCGCGCGCCGGCGGCCTCGGCCTGCAGGGTGACGGCGAGGGGGACGTCCGCCGCCGCGGGCAGTAGCGCGCCTGCCTGGTCGAGCGTGAGCCGTGCGGTGAAGGCGAGGCCGGCCTGGCTGCCCTCGACCGTCACCTCCGCCGGTTGGTCGAGGGCGGGTGCGGCGAGGTCGAGCCGCGTGAGAGCCAGCCCCGGCCGGATCACGGCGAGGTCCGCCGCGGCAGCGTGCAGCGTGCCGCCGAGCGGCCGCAGGTCGTCGTCCAGGCGGAGCGTTGCCGTCAGCGCCGGCAGCGTCGCCGGCAGTGGCGCGGCCGGGGCGAGGGCAGCGAGCAGCGGGCGCAGCGCCGCATAGTCGGGCATGGCGGCGTCAAGCGCGAAGCCCTGGCCAGGCCGGCCCCGCGCGACCAGGCGATTGGCGCCGGCGGCAAGCGTGGCGCGGATCGGCGCCGGCGCCGCCGGCGCCTCGCCGATCAGCGCGAGCGTGACACCCTGCGCCCCGACCCGTGCGGTGAAGCTGTCCACCTGGCCCTCGCCGAGGCCCTGCAGCCGCGCCATCTCGACCGTGACCACGCCGAGGCGCCGATCGGGCAGGGTCACGCGGCTGTCGGCCAGGGTGACGACGCCGATGGCGATGCGCCGGCGCTGGCGTTCGGGGGCAGGCGGGGAGGCGGGGGTGGCGGTGGCTGGCGCGGGCTCGCGCGGCGGCGGCTGGAGGACCCAGTTCGGCGTGCCGTCGGGGGCCCGTTCCAGCAGGATGTCGGCACCGTCGATGGCAATGGAGCGGAAGGCGATGTCGCCGCGCAGCAGCGGCAGCAGCGCGATGTTTGCCGAGGCGTGGCGGATGCGCGCCATGTCGGGGCGCGTCCCGCCGGGGATATTGGCGAGCGTCGCGTCCTCGATGGTCACGCGCGGTGTCAGGCCGAGTCCGACCGAGACCCGGCCAAGCGTGGCGGCGCGGCCCGTGGCGGCCTCGATCGCGGCGACCAGGCGTGGCGTCAGCGCGCCGGCATCGAGCGCGTAGGTCGCCGCCACGATCCCGCCGATGGCCAGCAGCAGCAGCCCCGCGAGCAGGCCCGCGGCCCATTTCAATGCGCGCATGACCGTCGCCTCAGCGGACCCGCTTGCAGGCCGGGGTGCGCGGCTTGTCGAAGCCGAGGAAGGTGAAGGTGTCTTTCATGTGCGGCGGCAGCGGGGCCGCGAGTTCCAGGAAGCCGCCTTCGGGGTGCGGCAGGCGCAGGGCGCGGGCATGCAGGTGGAGCGTGCGGTCGCCGAAGCCGTCGGGATGCGCGGCGGCACCGCCATACTTGCCGTCGCCCAGGATCGGGCAGGTCAGCGCCGAGGCGCAGTGGACGCGCAGCTGGTGGGTGCGCCCGGTCAGCGGCGTCAGTTCCAGCCAGGCGGCCTTCTTCTGCGCGGTGTCGATGGTGCGGTACAGCGTGACGGCGTGCGTGGCGTCCTTCGCATCGGACGGCACGATGCGTTCGCCATGCCCGCCGACATGCTTGGCGAGCGGCATGCTGATCCGCCCTTCCAGCGGATGCGGCCGGCCGACCACGATCGCCCAATAGGTCTTCTGCATGTCGCGCCCGCGGAAGGCGGAAGCGAGCCTGGACGCCGCCGCCGGGGTGCGGGCGAGCACCATCACGCCGGTGGTGTCGCGGTCGAGACGATGCACCAGCCGCGGCCGGTCCTCGCTGCCGAAGCGCAGCGCGTCCAGCATGCCGTCGAGATGCTTGGCGATGCCGGGGCCGCCCTGCACCGCCATGCCCTGCGGCTTGTCGATCGCGATGATGCTGTCGTCGCGATAGATCACCAGGCGTTCGAGCGCGCTGGCCTCGCGCGGGTCGACCGGCTTGGGTTCGGCCATCGGAGCCTGGCCCTCGGGCATCGGCGGGACGCGAACGACCTGGCCGGGCAGGATGCGGGTATTGGCGTCCACCCGCTTGCCATCGACGCGGATCTGGCCGGAGCGCAGCATCTTCTGCAGCGCGCCCTGGGTCAGCAGCGGGAAGTAGCGGTGGAACCAGCGGTCGAGGCGGAGTTCGCCGTCGGAGGCTCGGACGGTGCGGTTGGTGACAGGCATGGATGCCAGCATAGCGCCTGGCGGCGCCGCTGGCGCGGGTTGATGTCAGCGTCGCGCGGCGGCGAGCAGGCGGCGCGCTTCCGCGAAATCGGCATCGGCGCCGGGCAGGCCGCTCATGCTGCGGTTCGCGCCCCGCATGGCGTGCAATTCCCAATTGCCGGGATCGGCGGCGATCGCGGCGGTGAGGTCGCGGATCACGGCCTCGTTGTCGCCGCGCAGGACGCTGCGCCGCGCGGCCGGCGAGAGGTCCCCGCGCCACAGGCGCAACGTTGCGCGGAGCAGCAGGGCCTCGCCACCGGCGCCAAGGCTGATGGCCTCGCCGATGTCGGCGAGGGCGGGGTCGAGCGCGGCCGGGGGCAGGCTGCCCTCGGGGTCGGCGGCGCGCTGCGTCTCGCTGCGCTGGAGGGCGAGGGTGAATTGCGCATCGGCCCGCGCCGTGAGGGCCCGTGCGCGGGCCGATGGCGGCAGGGACAGGCGCAGCGCCATCGTGCAGGTCCCGACGCGCGCGGCGGGCGGGCGCGCCTCGTCCGCGCAGGCCTCGAGCGCCGGTTGCGCGCGCGCCGGCAGGGCAGCCAGCATCAGCGCCAGGGCGGCGGGAGCAATGCTTCGCATGGTCCATCCTTCGATGGTGGGTGCCTGCCGGCGAGGATGGTCGCCCCCCGCATCCCGTGCCATGAATCAGGTCACACCACGCCGCAGCCTGCAAAACCGCGGCCAGCGAAGACGCGGAGAACCGCACAGCGATGACCACCCAGACCGCCATCCCCTGCACCCTGATGCGCGGCGGCACCAGCCGTGGCCCATATTTCCTTGCCTCCGACCTGCCCGACAGTCGCGAGGGCATCGCGCAGGTGCTGCTCGCCGCCATGGGTAGCCCCGATGCGCGGCAGATCGACGGGCTGGGGGGGGCGACGACGCTGACCAGCAAGGTCTGCATCGTCTCCCCGGCCGCTTCTGGGGAAAAGCAGCAGGTCGACTACCTGTTCGCGCAGGTTTCGGTGGACAAGGCCTTCGTCGATTTCGGCCCGACCTGCGGCAACATGCTGGCGGGCATCGGCCCCTTCGCCATCGAGAAGGGGCTGGTGCCGGCGCAAGCGGGCGAGACATCGGTGCTGATCCGCGCGGTGAACACCGGGGCGCTCATCGAATCCGTGGTGCAGACCCCGGGCGGGCGGGTGACCTATGACGGCGGCACCGCGATCGCCGGCGTACCGGGCACCGCGGCACCCATCGTGCTGAACTTCGCCGATGCGGTGGGGGGTGCGACGGGCAGCCTGATGCCCACCGGCAACGCCCGCGACATGATCGAGGGCGTGGAGGTCACCTGCCTCGATGTCTGCATGCCGGTGGTGATCGCGCGCGCGGCCGACCTCGGGAAGACGGCGCGTGAATCGGCGAAGGAACTGGACGCCGACAAGGATTTCATGGCGCGCATCGAGCGCATCCGCCGCGCCGCCTCGCTCGCGATGGGCATGGGCGATGCCGAGGGCAAGGTCATGCCGAAATTCGCCATCGTCGCCGAGCCGGCCGGGGGCGCGGGCATCGCCGCGCGCTACTTCACGCCGCTCGCCTGCCATGAGGCGATGGCCGTAACAGGGGGCATCTGCATCGCCACCGCCTGCATGCTGCCAGGCACGGTGGCGGACGGCCTTGCGCACATCGGTCCGAATGAACGCGAGACCATCGTGCTGGAACACCCGACCGGCCAGATGGAAGCAGTGATCAGCACGCGCCGCACCGGCAATGACGGCGTCGAGGTGCTGGGCGGCGGCACGCTGCGCACCGCCCGCAAGCTGATGGCCGGGGAGGTCTTCATCCCCGCCCGTGTGTGGGGCGCTGGCGTCGGCGCCTGAACGGCCACAGCGGACAGGCCGCGGCGCCGAGCGTGAGCAAGGTCGCGATTCAGGTCACGGCCAGCGCCGCGGTCGCGAGGCTTCATCGCCACCGGGCCCCGGGGAAGCGACGCCCGCGACCAGCGGTTCGATGGCCAGGATCGAGGTTGCGTCGCGCCGCGCCCGCCGCCCGATCCAGCGGCAATGATGACGCTGTGAAGCCTTGCATGGCGTGCGCGCGGCGCCGTCCGGGCCTCGTTGCCGCACCGGGTTACGCAGCCTAATCTGGCGCTCAGCAGGGGGCTAGAGGGGCTACGTGATGGACGTCGAAGGCTATTCCAAGACATTCGCGCTCGACCAGGGCGTGATCTTGAGCAACGACCAGAGCTTTCAGGCGATGTACGGCGCGCCGCTGACCGACGAGAAGCGCAACGGCATCTGCACCGGCCTGTCGATGATCTGGCTGGCGCGCACCATGACCTTTCCCGACGACAACGCGAAGAAGCGCGAGGCCGCGCTGAACGAGGCCGCCTTCATCTGGGGCGGCAAGACGCAGGACCATCACCTCGCCCTCGGCGATCCTGGCGGCAGCATGGAGAACTTCTTCCACCACGCCTATGGCGAGCCGCTGCGCGCCTATTCGCTGGTCATCTCGCCCAACAGCACGGTGGAAGTCGATGTCTCGAGCCTGGCCGGAGCGGCTGCGAATTTCGCGCCGCATGTGAAGGACAAGGGCACCTACCGGCTGTGGAACATCGGGCTGAAGACCGCGACCGGGTCGGCCGGGCACATGGTCGCGTCCTATGCGTCGGGCGGGAAGATGGGCTTCTTCCGGCACCTGTATTTCTTCGACCCCAACATGGGCGAATACAAGGTCGATACCGGCGACGCGGCCAAGTTCGTGGAGGCCTGGCTGAAGGCCTACAACAACAGCTTCCTCGGCGTGCTGTGGCTGGCGTCGTTCGAGGTCGAGTACGGCTGACCGGACGGCCCCGGGGGCCGGGGCTGCGGCATGACGGCCGGCGCGGAGGCGCCGGCGACACAGAACAGGCAGGAGCGGAGATCAGATGGAAGTCGCGGGCTACACCAAGACCTTCTCGATGGACCAGGGTACGGTTCTCAGCAACGACCAGATGTTCCACGCCTTGTTCAACGCGCCGCTGACGGATGGCAAGCGGCAGGGCATCTGCTGCGGCCTGTCCATGGTCTGGGCGGCGCGGCGCATGATGTTCCATGACGAGACGGCCGAGCAGCGCTGTTCCGCGCTGGTCAGCACTGGCGGCTTCCGCTTCGGCGGCCGCAGCCAGGACATTATGATGGCCGCGCCTGACCCGGCGGGCGGCGCGGGCATCGCGGATTATGTCGAGGCGTGGTTCGGCCCGTCGCTGAAGACCTACGTCCTGCGCCCGATCCTGACCACCGTCGCCTTCGGCGCGAACCAGACCGCCGGCGGATTGGCCGGCACCCTTGTCGGCCTGGGCAAGACGGCGGGGACCTACACGCTCTACAGCATGACCTTCACCGACGGGGCGGCGCATATGGTCGCGTCCTATGCGTCGCACGGCACGCTCGGGATGAACCGCCACTTCTATTTCTTCGACCCGAACATGGGTGAGTATCGCATCGGCACCGGCGATGCGGAGAAGTTCCTGACGAAGATGTTCCAGGCCTATGAGCAGAGCTGGACGATCGCCAACGCGCTGGCCTTCGAGGTCGAGCGCGGCTGATCAGCCGCGGCGCTTGCGCCGCAGCGCATCCCACCGCGCCATGCGTTCCCCGATCGCGGCTTCCGCGCCGCGATCGGTCGGACGATAGAAGGATTGCCGGCGCATCTCCTCGGGGAAGTAGTCCTGTCCCGAGAAGGCTTCATCGGCGTCGTGGTCGTATTCGTAGCCGGTGCCGTAGCCGATTTCCTTCATCAGCTTGGTCGGCGCGTTGAGGATGTGCCGCGGCGGCATCAGGCTGCCCGTCTCCTTCGCCGCGCGCATCGCCGCGCCGAAGGCCGCATAGACCGCGTTGGATTTCGGCGCGGTGGCGAGATGCACGACGAGTTGCGCGAGCGCCAGCTCACCCTCCGGCGAGCCGAGGCGTTCATAGGTCTCCCACGCCGCGATCGCGAGCGGCAGGGCGCGCGGGTCGGCCATGCCGACATCCTCGGCGGCGAAGCGTGTCAGGCGGCGGGCGATGAAGCGCGGGTCCTCGCCGCCGGTCAGCATGCGCGCGAACCAGTAGAGCGCAGCATCCGGGTCCGACCCGCGCATCGATTTATGCAGGGCCGAAATCAGGTTGTAGTGTTCCTCGCGATCCTTGTCGTACAGCGCGGCGCGCTTCGCCAGCAGCGTGGACAGCGCGGCGGTGTCGAGCGGTTTCGTACGCGGCGGCAGCGCGAACAACTGCTCCGCCAGGTTCAGCAGGTAGCGCCCATCGCCATCGGCCATGGCGCGCAACGTGCCGCGTGCCTCGGGCTGCAAGGGCAGGGGGCGGGCGGTCTCCTCCTCCGCGCGCGTCAGCAGCAGGTCCAGCGCGGCATCGTCCAGCCGCTTCAGCACCATGACCTGGCAGCGCGACAGTAGCGCGCCGTTCAGGGCGAAGGATGGGTTTTCCGTGGTGGCGCCGACCAGCGTGACGGTGCCGTCCTCGACCACTGGCAGGAAGCCGTCCTGCTGGGCGCGGTTGAAGCGGTGGATCTCATCGACGAACAGCAGCGTGCCCTGGCCGTTCGACTTGCGCGCGCGGGCCTCGTCGAAGGCGCGTTTGAGGTCGGCAACGCCGGAGAACACGGCGGACAGCGCGGTGAAGCGCAGCCCGGCGGCTTCGGCCAGCAACCGCGCGATGGTCGTCTTGCCGACACCGGGCGGGCCCCAAAGGATCAGCGAGGCGAGCGAGCCGCGGTCGAGCATGCGGGCGATCGCGCCCTGCGTCCCCAGCAACTGCTCCTGGCCTACCACCTCGGCCAGCACGCGCGGCCGCAGCCGGTCGGCGAGGGGGCGTGCAGCGTCGCCCCCGGTCGTGGGTGAGGGGCTTTCGCCGAACAGGTCCGGTGCGTGGGCGGGTGAGCGTGCCATGGCCCGACAATGCGCCTCAATGCCGCGCCTATCCAATGCCGCCGCAGGCGTGCCAGCATCCCGGATGCCCCGATATGCGGCCACCCTTTCGCTGAGCGACCTCGAGCGGTTCCCGTCGCAGGGTTTCTGGTTCGTGGTCAGGCGCGTGGTGTTGCGCGCGGTCAGCGGCCTGGCCCTCGCCCTCGGGTTGATCGTGTGGCCGCTCTCGGGCTTCGCGATCGAGGCACCGAGCGACGGCATGAAGGTGATCCTCCTGATCTTCGCCCTCGTCCTCGCCGGCGGCATTGCGGGTCACTGGGTTCGGATGCGTCGCGGCCTGCGAAGCTTCCGTCACTTCATGGGCGCATCGAATGTGCCCGCGACGGCATCGGTTCCTGCCACGATCGTCACCGACGATGCGGGAGTCGGCTTGGTCATTCCGAAGCCCGGCGAGGCTGGCCCCGATCCGGCCCATGTGCGGGCATGGATGGACGTGACCGAGGTCTTGGACACACGTGACTTCATCGTCATCCTGACCGAACCGCCGAAGGTGCCGCTGCTACTGCCCAAGAGCGGGCTCTCGCCGCAGGACGTCAACGCGCTCCGCGCCGAGATCGCCGCCCGCCGCGCAGCAACCGCATCGTAACTTGACGCTGGCGGCCTGCGGCGCGACGGAACGCCCATGTTCCGCCGCACCCTGCTCGCCCTGCCGCTCGCCACCCCGGCCCTGGCCCAGGACCGCCCGGTGCGCCTGGTCATCGCCTTTCCGCCCGGCGGATCCACCGACATCCTCGGCCGGCTGATCGCCCCGCGCATGAGCGAGATCCTCGCCACCCTGGTCATGCCGGAAAACCGGTCCGGTGCCTCCGGCGCGGTGGGCGCGGGCTTCGTCGCGCAAGCCGCGCCGGACGGCGCCACGCTTCTGCTCGATTCCGGCGGGCAGACGGTCAATCCCTTCCTGATGCGCGGCCTGTCCTTCGACTATGTGCGCGACCTCGCGCCGGTGACACTGCTCGCCACCCTGCCGCTGCTGCTGGTGGTGCGCGCGGAATTCGGCCCGGCGACGCTGCCGGAATTGCTCGCCCGGCTGCGCGAGGACCCCGCCCAGGCACGGTATGGCAGCGTCGGCGTGGGCGCGCGCACGCATCTCGCCATGGCGCAGTTGCTGCGGCGCGCGGGCATTCGCGGCGAGCACATCCCCTATCGCGGCGGTGCCGACCAGATCGCCGGGCTGCTGCGCGGCGATGTGCCGATGGGCTTCACCTCGGTTGCACTTGCCGCGCCGCTGCTGCGTGACGGACGACTGCGAGCCGTCGCCATCTCCTCGGCGGCGCGCAGCGCGGTGTTCCCCGATGTGCCGACCGTCGCCGAGCAGGGCTTCGCGGCATTCGCCATGGGCGACTGGCTCGGCCTGCTCGCCCCCGCCGGCACGCCGGCGCCCATCGTCGTGCGCATCGCCGCGGCGGCGGCCGATGCGGTGAACCAGGCGGCGCTGCGCCCGCGCCTCGACGATCTCGGCCTGCTGCCCGCCGCGGACGGCCCCGCCGCCTTCGCCCGCTTCCTCGCCGATGAGCGCGCCCAGATGCAGGCGCTGATCCAGGGCGAGGGCATCCGCCTCGACAGCTAGCCCGCCGCCGGGCAAGCATCCCCCGATACCGGGAGGACAATCACATGCTGCGCCGCGCCCTGCTCGCCACCGCCATCGCCACGCCCGCCGTCGCACAGGCCCCGTGGGCGCCGGCGCGGCCGATCCGGCTGATCGCGCCCTATCCGCCCGGCGGCGGCGTGGACACCACCTCCCGCCTGTTGTCGGTGCCGATGGGCGCCTTCCTTGGCCAGCCGGTGGTGGTGGAGAACCGCGGCGGCGCCGGTGGGTCGATCGGCGCGGGGGAACTGGCACGCAGCGCGCCCGACGGCCAGACCATCATGATCGACGCCATGGCGCATACGGTGAACCAGTATCTGATCCGCGGCCTGGCCTTCGACTACGCGACGGCTTTCGCGCCGGTCAGCCAGGTGGTGGTCCTGCCGCAGATCCTGGCGGTGAACCCGCGGCATTGCCCGGCGAAGACGGTGCAGGAGTTCGTCGCCTGGGCGCGACCGCGCGCTGCATCGCTGTCCTACGGCTCCTCGGGCAATGCGACGGCGGCGCATCTGGCGGCCGCGCTGTTTCTGAACCGTGCCGGGCTCGAGATGACGCATGTGCCCTATCGCGGCGGCACGCCGGCGCTGCAGGACCTGCTTGGCGGCAATATCGCTTTCGTCTTCGGTACCGTCTCCTCGACGCTGCAACTGGTGCGGGACGGGCAACTGGTGGCGCTGGGCGTGAGCACGGCGCAACGCATCGCGCCGCTGCCGGATGTGCCGACCATCGCCGAACAGGGCTTCGATGGCTTCGAACTGAACGAGTGGAACGGCCTTTACGCCTCCGCCGGCACGCCGGCGCCCATCGTGCAGCGGCTGTACGAAGCGGCGCGCCACGCGCTTGCCGATGCGACGGTGCGCCAGCGGCTGGACACGCTCGGCGCGCTGCCCATCGGCACCGACCCGGCAGTTTTCGCGCGCTACCTGGCCGAACAGCGGGCGCTGATGCAGCGGCTGGTGCACGATGCGCGGATCGAAGTGGGGTAAGGCCGCCCAGGCCCCACGGCGCATTTTCTTGATCCGCGTCAAGGTCCCGAACCGCGACCCGCGCCATCCTGCCCTGACAGAAGACGGAGGAAGTCCATGCGCGCCAGCGACATCATGACCCGCGACCCCGTGACGGTGCCGCCCGAAACCCCGCTCGAGGCGGTGGCGGCGCTGATGGCCGAACGCAGCATCTCCGGCCTGCCGGTGGTCGATGGCGCGGGCGCGCTGGTCGGCCTGGTGACGGATGGCGACCTGATGCGGCGCCTGTCGGCCAAGGAGGACAAGCCCGCCTCCTTCTTCGCCGCGCTGCTCGGCGCCAATGCCGACCAGGCGATCGCCTATGCCCGCGCCCATGGCCGCCTGGTGCGCGACGTGATGAGCACCGACCTCGCCACGGTGGCCGAGGATGCGACGGTCGAGGAGGTCGCCCATATCCTCGAGACCCGGCGCATCCGCCGCGTGCCGGTGGTGCGCGGGGATCTATTGGTGGGCGTCGTCTCCCGCGCCGACCTCCTGCGCGCGGTGATGGCACCGGTGGCCGCGGGTGCGGCCGAGGATGCCTCCGACCCGCGCATCCGCCGCGAATTGTTCGCCCGCATGGCGGCGGAATCCTGGGTCAGCACCCGCTTCGTCTTCCCCACGGTCAAGGACGGCATGGTGACCTTCCACGGCTTCCTGGGGCAGGAGGCAGCGGTGGCGCTGCGCGTGCTCGCCGAGGGGGTGCCCGGGGTGAAGCAGGTGGTGTTCGACACCACGCCGCCGCCCGCCATGATGTTGGGCGTGCCGTGAGGGGGTAGGGGCGGCGGTCGGGCGGAAGGATGGAGGGGCTTTGCCCCTCCAAGCCACCCCACCAAAGGCCAGTGGGCCTTTGGAAACCGATACCTGGCGCTTGGCTGGCCGGACGTCGATGGTCGCCACTCGCGCATTCGGCGCAGGGGGCGGATTTCGGTCCGCCTGCCTCAGTCGATGCTCAGGTTCAGCCGCTTCACCATCCGCTCCTCATAGGCGGCGCGTTCCCGTGCGAAGGCGGTGTAGTCGGCCGGTCCCAGGTATTCGTCCGGCAGGTCGTTGCGCGTCATGAAGTCCTGCACCTGCGGGCTGAACTGCATGCGCTTGAAGGCCTGGTGCAGGAACTCCACCACCTCCGGATCCATCCCCTTTGGCCCGACCACCCCATAAGGCGAGGTGACCGACATGCCGTAGCCCAGGTCGAGCAGCGTCGGCGTGTCGGGGAAGGACCGCAGCCGCGTGCGCGTCCAGACCGCCAGCAGGCGCATCTGGCCCGCTTCGACACCGGGCTGCCAGGAATTCGAATTGGCGATGCAGTCGATGTTCCGGCCCATCAAGGCGGTGATGTTCTCGCTGGTGCCGCGGAACGGCACATGGATCATCTGCATGCCTTCCTTCTCGCACAGCTCCTCCATCGCCAGGTGGTTCGACGTGGCGATGCCCGAGGTGCCGTAGGACAGTTGCCCCGGCCGCGCGCGCGCCGCCGCCCACATGTCGGCCAGCGTGTTCCAGCCGGATTGCGGATGCACGACATGGCCGAAGATGAAGCCTGTCTGCTGCATGATGTAGCTGAAGTCGTTGACCGGATCCCAGGTCGGCCGCCGCGTCAGGAAGGGATGGCGGATCACCGACAGATGATGGTGCGCGACGGTGTAGCCGTCGGGCCGCGTCTGGCTGATCAACTGGATCGCCGCCAGCGTGCCGCGTGCGCCGGGGCGGTTCTCGATGATCAGCGGCTGGCCGAATTCCTGCTGGAACATCTCGGCCTGGATGCGCATGAAGCCATCGAGCGTGCCGCCCGGCGCCCAGGGGATGAGGAAGCGCACGGGGCGGTTGGGAAACCGCCCCTGGCTGAGCGAAGGCCGCGCCAGCAGCGGCAGCGCCGCCCCGGCGAGGAGGATGCGTCGCGCGATCATGGCCGCCGCCCTCAGCCGTCCAGGCTCAGGTTCAGCCGGCGCACCATCGCCTTCTCGTAATCCACGCGTTCGGCGATGAAGGCGCGGTAGGTCCTGGTGTCCTGGTACACCAGCGGCATGTCGAAGCGGTTGCGGACCTCGGTGTTCTCCGGGGTCATCAGCGCCGTCTTCATCACGTCGTGCAGCACGCGCACCACGCCTTCATCCATGCCCTTCGGGCCGCTGACGCCGTAGGGGGAGGTAACGGTCAGGTCGTAGCCGAGTTCGACCAGCGTCGGCACGGTGGGGAAGCGCGCCACGCGCTCGGCGGTCCAGACCGAAAGGGCGCGCATCTGCCCGCTCTCGACGAAGGGCGCCCAGGTGGAGCTGTCGCAGACCATCTCAACCTGGCCGCCGATCACGGCGGTCACCGCCTCGTTCGATCCGCGGAAGGGGACGTGGGTGAGCTGCACGCCCTCCTTCTCCTGGATCGTCTCCATCGCCAGGTGGTTGGTCGTGCCGATGCCGGAGGTCGTGTAGTTCAGCTTGCCCGGATTGGCCCGCGCATAGGCGATCATCTGCTGCCAGGTCTGGAACGGGCTGTCGGCCTTGACGGCACAGCCGAACAGCCAGCCGGTCATGCCGATGATGTGGGTGAAATCCCCCACCGGGTCCCACTGTGGCGTGCGCATCATCCATGGCCGGCGCAGCACCGACAGGTGCATTTGGGTCAGCATGTAGCCATCGGGGCGGCCCTGCTGGGCGACCTGCATCGGGCCGAGGGTGCCACCCGCACCGGGGCGGTTCTGGATCACCACCGGCTGGCCAAGGGTGCGGCTGGCGATGTCGCCGATCGAGCGTAGCTGCACATCGGCCGACCCGCCGGCCGGCCAGGGCACGACCAACTGGATCGGCCGGTCGGGGAAGCGCGCCTGGGCGCGCGCGATGCCCGGCGCGGCCAGCGTCGCCGCACCGGACAGGATGAGCAGGCGGCGGGTCGTGCGCAGGGCACGGGGGTCCCGGTCGATCATGAACTTTCCTCCTTGGGGCGGCACATCTGGCGGTGCCTGCCCATATGGGCGAAAGGATAGGCAAGGCCCGGCGCGCTTCACAGTGCTTTTCCAAGCCTTGATCCCGCCCCGCCGGAGGGGCAGTTTCCGCCCGCCTCAACCGAACCCTGACCGCAGGACCCCCGCTTCATGTCCGAAACATTCGATGTCATCGTCATCGGCGCCGGCCCCGGCGGCTATGTCTGCGCCATCCGCGCAGCCCAACTCGGTCTGAAGGTCGCCTGCGTCGAGAAGCGGGAGACGCTGGGCGGCACCTGCCTCAACATCGGCTGCATCCCGTCCAAGGCGCTGCTGCATTCGTCGGAGGTGTTCGAGGAGACGACGCATCACCTCGCCGAACAGGGTATCATCGTCGGGCAGGTCGGCCTGGACCTGGCGAAGATGCAGGCGCGCAAGGCGGATGTCGTCGGCGCCAACGTCAAGGGCGTCGAGTTCCTGTTCAAGAAGAACAAGGTCACCTGGCTGAAGGGCGAGGGGCGCATCACCGCGCCGGGCGTGGTGAACGTGGCCGGCACCGACTACGCCGCGAAGTCCATCGTCATCGCCACCGGGTCCGTATCCACGCCGCTGAAGGGCGTCGAGGTCGATGAGACACGCATCGTCACCTCGACCGGCGCGCTTGAACTCGCCGAGGTGCCGAAGTCGATGGTGGTGATCGGCGGCGGCGTGATCGGGCTCGAACTGGGGTCCGTCTGGCGCCGCCTCGGTGCCGAGGTGACGGTGATCGAATTCCTCGACGGCATCCTTCCGGGGATGGATGGCGAGGTCCGCAAGCAGTTCGAGCGCATGCTGACCAAGCAGGGCTTCAAGTTCCGCCTGAAGTCGAAGGTGACCAGCGCGGTCGCCGATGCCACCGGCGTGACGCTGAAGGTCGAACCGGCCGCTGGCGGCGATGCCGAGGAACTGCGCGCCGACGTCGTGCTGCTGGCGATCGGTCGGCGGCCCTATGTCGCAGCACTCGGCCTCGACACGCTGGGCGTTGCGCTCGACGAGCGCGGCCGCGTCCAGACCGATGCGCATTTCGCCACCAACATCCCCGGCATCTATGCCATCGGCGACGCCATCACCGGTGCGATGCTCGCCCACAAGGCCGAGGATGAAGGCTACGCGCTGGCGGAAATGCTGGTCGGGCAGAAGCCGCACATCAACTACGATGCGATCCCGGGCGTGGTCTACACATGGCCGGAAGTCGCCGCGGTGGGTGCGACCGAGGAAGCGCTGAAGGCCGCCGGCACCGCCTACAAGGTCGGCAAATTTCCCTTCATGGCGAATGGCCGCGCGAGGGCGATGGGCGCGACGGACGGCTTCGTGAAGATCCTCGCCGACAAGGCGACGGACAAGGTGCTCGGCGCACATATCATCGGGCCGGATGCCGGGACGCTGATCGCGGAGGTCGCGCTGGCGATCGAGTTCGGCGCGAGCGCCGAGGATGTGGCGCGGACCAGCCACGCGCATCCCTCGCTGAACGAGGCGGTGAAGGAAGCCGCGCTCGCTGCCTGGGACAAGGCGGTGCATATCTGAGGACGCACCGGAGGGGCGCTGCCCCTCCGGACCACCCCGCCAGGGGCCAGCGGGCCCCTGGACCGCGGGGATTGGGCGCCGGGCTTGGTGGGCGCGGCGACGCGCCGCATAGTGCGGGCATGGGCACTGCCGCGTTTGACATCAGCGCTGCCGGCACGCGCGACGACATCGCCGCGATCGCTGAACTGTTCCAGGCCTATGCCGCGTCGCTCCCGGTCGATCTGGCCTATCAGGATTTCGCGGCGGAACTCGCGGGGCTGCCTGGCAAATATGTGGCGCCGACAGGCGCGCTGCTGATTGCACGCGACGCAGGCGGCGCGCCGCTTGGCTGCGTTGCCCTGCGACCGATGCAGGCTGCGGGACGCTGCGAGATGAAGCGCCTGTACGTTGCCCCCGCCGGGCGCGGCCTCGGCCTGGGGCGCGCGCTTGTCGAGGCCATCTGCGCCGAAGCCGGTCGCCTCGGCTATCGCGAAATCTGCCTCGACACCCTGCCGACCATGACCGAGGCCATCGCCCTGTATGCCCGCCTGGGCTTCGCCCCGACCGCCCCGTATTACGACACGCCCGTCAGCGGCACCCACTTCCTCGCCCGCGCCTTGTGATCGCGGGGTCCGGGGACCGCGTCCGGTCCCCGGCGGGGCTCGGGGCAGAGCCCCGAGTTTTTTCGTACCCTCAAACGGCAGGCGCGGCCCATCCGGGCCGCTTGCCTTCGCGCCCCGCGCTGATGCGCCCGGGCCAAGGGGTGGTTTGGGCGCGTCCGCGCCTCGCGCTCGTGGATCTCGGCTGGGCCGCGATCCGAGGGTAGCCCCGGCTGACGGCCGCGCTATTCCGAAAGGCTCTCCGGCCCGGCCGCCAGCAACGCCGCGATGACCCGCACGCCGCGTTCCATGGCGTCCATCGACGGAGAGGAAAACGCGATCCGCACCCCGTTCGGCGCATGCCCCGGCTGGGAGGCGAAGGCCGATGATGGCGTTACCGCCACCCCGCGCCGCGCCGCCGCGGTGGTGAAGGCGTCCGAGCGCCAGGGTTCCGGCAGTTCGAGCCACAGATGGTAGGCGCGCGGGTCGCCAAGCAGCGCCTGTCCGACCAATCCTGCCCGCAGCACCGCCTGGCGGGCCTGCGCGTCGATCCGCTTCTGGGCTTCCAAACGGCGCAGCAGCCCGCTCTCCATCCAGGCCGTCGCGGCGGCCAACCCTATCGGCGACGCATGCCAGGCCCCCGCGCGGATCGCCGCCGCCACGCGCCGCCGCAGCGCGGGGGAGGGCGCCGCGATGAAGCCGCTGCTCAACCCCGGTGAGGCGCGCTTGGACATCCCGTCCACCAACAGCACGCGATCCGGGGCCAGGGCGATCAGCGGCGGGATGTCGGTCTCGTCGAGGAAGCCGAAGACGGCGTCCTCGATCAGGATGATGTCCTCGCGCGCGGCCAGCGATGCGAGGGCGCGGCGGCGGGCGAGGCCCATGGTCGCGCCGGTCGGGTTGTGGATGACGGGCTGAAGGTAGATCGCCTTCAGCGGGCCGGCCCGGATCGCGGCGTCCACCGCATCCGGCGTCACCCCTTCGGCATCCATGGCGAGCGGCACCGCGACCAGGCCGAGGCGAGTCACGGCGGCCTTCACCGCGGGGTAGGTCATGGCCTCGATGCCGATGCGATCGCCGGCGGTCGCACAGGCGGCGAGGGTGGCGGCGATGGCCTGGCGGCCGCCGCCGGTGAACAGCAGGTCGTCGGGCGCCGGCGACCAGCCGCCGTGGGCGAGGTGGCGGGCGGCAGCGAGACGTGCGGCCTCGTGGCCGGGTGCGCCGACCGGGCGCATCGCCTCGGCGGCACGGTCGGGCGCAAGGGCGTCGCGCAGGGCTTCGGCGAGCGCTTCGGCCTGGCCGGGCACGGCGGGGAAGTTGAACTCGAAATCGATGACGCCGGGGCGGCCGGGCTCGGCCATGGGCGGCGGCGCCAGGCCGGCGCGGACATAGGTGCCACGCCCGACCTCGCCCGCCACCAGCCCGCGCCGGGCGAGTTCGGCATAGACCCGATTGGCGGTGGAAACCGCGATGCCGCGCCCGTAGGCATACCGCCGCACCGGGTCGAGCCGCGCGCCGGGGCGCAGCCTGCCGGCGGCGATCTCGGCGGCCATGGCATCGGCGAGGCGGCGATAGTCGGTCTCGGGCATATTGATCTCAGGACAATATCGCGATTGATCCGAGGCATTGTGTCGCACAGTTTCGCATCCCTGTCCCGATCGGAGCCGCCGCCGTGTCCGCTATCCTCGCCCCCGCCCCCGAAGTCCTGGCCGCCGAGGCGCGCGCCGCGTACGCCACGCTGCAGAAGGCGGGGCTGAAGCTCGACATGACGCGCGGCAAGCCTTCCGCTGAGCAGTTGGACTTGGCGGAGGGCATGCTCGCCTTGCCGGGCAATCGCGACCACTTCGCCGAGGATGGCCAGGATGTCCGCAACTATGGCGGGCTGCAGGGCCTGCCGGAGGCGCGGCGGCTGTTCGGCGCGATGCTCGGCGTGCCGGCGGACCAGGTGGTGGTCGCGGAGAATTCCTCCCTCGCCATCATGCATGACTGCATCGTCTTGGCGTTGCTGAAGGGTGTCGCGGGCGGTGCAGCGCCGTGGTCGCAGGGCGATGCGGCGTTCATCTGCCCGGTGCCGGGATACGACCGCCATTTCGCGCTCTGCGAGGGCTTCGGCATCCGCATGATCCCGGTGCCGATGCGCGATGATGGCCCGGACATGGATGCCGTCGAGGCCGCCGCCGCCGATCCTGCCGTGAAGGGCATGTGGTGCGTGCCGACCTACTCCAACCCGACAGGGGCGACGTATTCCGAGGCCGTGGCGCGGCGGCTCGCTTCCATGCGCACCGGCGCGGCTGATTTCCGGCTGTTCTGGGACAATGCCTATGCGGTGCATCACCTGACGGACAGCCAGCCGGCGCCGCTCGACATCCTCAGCATGTGCGCGGCGGCGGGGCATGCGGAGCGTGCCTTCATCTTCGCCTCGACCTCAAAGATCACGCTGGCCGGGGCGGGGCTCGCCTTCTTCGGTGGGTCGCCGGCGAATGTGCGGTGGTATCTGGAACAGGCGGGGCGGCGGACGGTCGGGCCGGACAAGCTGAACCAGCTTCGGCACACGCGCTTCCTGCGCGACCTCGACGGGCTGAAGCGGCACATGGCGGGGCATCGGCGGCTGCTGGCGCCGAAGTTCGATGCGACGATCGCGGCGCTGGAACAGCGGCTAGGTGGCCTCGGCGTCGCGCGCTGGCTGCGGCCGGAAGGCGGCTACTTCATCACCGTCGAGATGCTGGAGGGCTCCGCGCGGCGCGTGGTGGAGCTGGCGCGCGGCCTTGGCATCGCGTTGACGCCGGCCGGTGCCACCTGGCCGCAGGGGCGGGACCCCAACGACAACATCCTGCGCCTGGCGCCGAGCTTCCCGACGCTGGCCGACGTCCGCGCGGCGGCCGAGGGCATCGCACTGTGCATGCTGCTCGCGGCGCTGGAGGCGCGCGGCGCCGCGTGACCGAGCCTCTGCGCATCTTCGGCAAGGCGTCGTCGATCAACGTCCGCAAGGTGCTGTGGACCTGTGCCGAGGCGGGCATCGCCTTCACGCGGGAGGATGTCGGCAGCGTCGCTGCACCCGAATTCCTGGCGATGAACCCGAACGGGCTGGTGCCGGTCATCGCCGTGCCGAACGGCGTCCTGTGGGAGTCGAACACCATCTGCCGCTACCTCGCCGCCAGTGCCGGGCGTGACGACCTGCTGCCGCGCGACCCGCTGGCCCGCGCGCGGGTCGAGATGTGGATGGACTGGCAGGCGACGGAACTGAACACCGCCTGGCGGCCCGCTTTCATGGCGCTGCTGCGCGATGACCGGACAGTGACGCCGGCGCAGGTCGCCGCCAGCGCCGCCGCCTGGAACGCGAAGATGGCGCTGCTCGACGCGCAACTCGCACGGTCCGGCGCCTTTGTTGCCGGCGACACCTTCACTCTCGCCGACATCGTTATCGGCCTGTCGGTCAATCGCTGGCTGATGACGCCGATCGACCGGCCATCGCTGCCCGCCGTGGCCGCCTACGCCGACCGGCTGGCAACACGGCCGGGCTATCGCACGCATGGCCGCAACGGCCTGCCCTGAACGACGAGGACACAGCATGCCCCGCTTTGCCTTCCAGCAGGTCGATGTCTTCTGCTCGGTGCCCCTCAAGGGCAATCCGGTTGCCGTGGTGCTGGGTGCCGATGGGCTGACGGATGACCAGATGGCCGCCTTCGCCAATTGGACCAACCTCAGCGAGACCACCTTCATCCTGCGCCCGACCGACCCTGCGGCCGATTATCGCCTGCGCATCTTCACCCCCGCGCGGGAATTGCCCTTCGCCGGGCACCCGACGCTCGGGTCCTGCCATGCCTGGCTGGCCGCGGGCGGCGTGCCGAAGGGGGCGGAGGTCATGCAGGAATGCGCTGTCGGCCTCGTGCCGATCCGGCGCGGGCAGGGCGGCCTCGCCTTCGCCGCGCCGCCGCTGGTGCGTTCGGGCCCCGTCGCACCCGACCTGCTGGACCGCATCCGCACGGGCCTCGGCCTGCCCACGGAAGCGATCACCAATGCGCATTGGGTGGATAACGGACCCGGCTGGGTGGCCGTGAAGCTGCGGTCGCGTGCCGATGTGCTGGCGGCGGTGCCGGACTATGCGGCGCTGGGGCGGCTGACGCTCGGGCTGGTCGGGCCATGGGACCCGGCCAAGGACGGCACGGACGCGCAGTTCGAATTGCGCGCCTTCGTCTGCGCCGAAGGGTATGAGGACCCGGTCACCGGCAGCCTGAATGCGTCGGTCGCGCAATGGCTGATCGGCACGGGGCAGGCGCCGGAGGCCTATGTGGCGCGCCAGGGCACCGCGCTCGGCCGCGCCGGGCGGATCGACCTGCGCCGGCAGGACGGGGCGATCTGGGTCGGCGGGGCCACCGTGACCTGCATCGAGGGCAGCGTCTTGCTGTGACGTGGCGGTGGTCCGGCGGCCGCAAGCCACGGCAACGGGACTGCCGGTCATGGCCGGCACCGCGCCATCCCGAGATGCAACGAACGGATGCGGCGCACCCGCCGGGTTCCGCGCTGGACGACGCCTCCGTCGCTCTTGCGGTCAGCCGCGACGCATGCTCGTTTATGAGACAAGGGCAATGCGGACACAACCTGGAGCACCAGATCATGTCATTCGGCTCGGTCGTATCAGGATTTTTCGATCATCTTTCGGATGTGCATTCCAGCGCAAGCATGGATTTCGCGCAGAACAGCTCTCCGGTCACAAAGCTGACCAACTACTACCTGATTGGTAACTCGACCGGAAAGACATCCTGCTATATCATTTGTCACGGCGGGCATTTCGAGAAAAATTACTTTATGGATAATATGACGTTCACCGTTCCCCAGGGCGTCACCGTCTCATTTTTTCACGACCACGGTGATATCTTCAGCTACTCGTACAATCGCTTCGGGTCCGGCGATCCGTCGCAACTGCCGCTTGTCAAGGTCTCGGATGGCAAGAAGGTCTATGCGGCCGGCGAGGCGTGCGAGAACTACATGCTCAACAAGTTCCATGGCCGCCACGGCGCCAATGAGAACTACCAGGATCTGCAGAACCTCGCCGCGCCGGGCGATCATCTTTTCGTGGTGGTTCGCAATCGCTGGTTCAGCGCGGGCGTCAGCCTGAAGGACTGCATCGCCGCGGTGCGCGAGGCCGTGCCCACCGTGACCACCTTCCTGTGCATGTTCTGCCGCGCCACCGAGGATTCGACCAACTGGTACAGCGCGACCGCCGGCGAAAACAAACCGGTGTAGCGCGACGGCATCTGTGCCTCGGCGCCGGTTCGGGACTGCGCCCGCCGGCGCATTCCGCAGTCCGGCGCCAGGCATTTTTCGGAACGTTCCGACCCATGCCGGGCGCCGCCGTCAAGGGCTTGCGCTGCACCGCCCGGCGCGCCACCTGCCGCCCCATGGTGATCCTGCGCCCCTCCCTCTCCCGCAAGGCCACGGGCTGGTGCCTGCTCGCGCTGGGCGTGCTTGGCTTGGTGCTGCCCTTCCTGCAGGGCTTCCTGTTCCTGGCCCTCGGCGTCTTCGTGCTGCGCGACCAGCACATCTGGGCGGCGCGGCGCTGGGGCTGGGTGCAGGGCCGCTGGCCGCAGCACGTCACCCGCATCGAGGACATGGAGGCGTCTTTCGGACGTCGCCTCGCCGGCGCGGCCGAACGGCTGCGGCGGTTGTTCAGCCGGACGTGACGTCAGCGCACGGCGCGCGTAAGTCCATCCCATGCATCGTCTCTGGCTGTTCCTTGGTGCCCTAACCGGGCTCGCCGCCGTCGCCCTTTCGGCCTGGGCCGCGCATGGCGCGCCGGCCGCCTTCGCGACCGCGCCGCGTCGTGCCGTGGACAATGCGCTGATGATCCAGGGCTGGCACGCGTTCGCGCTGATCGCCGCCGGGCTGATGGCCGAACACGGCAGGCGCCTCGCGCATCTGGCCGGCGCGGCCTTCGCCATCGGCACCATCCTGTTCTGCGGCGCGGTGTGGTGGGGGGTGCTGGGGCGTCCTTCGCTCGGGCCGGTCGCGCCAGCCGGCGGCATGACGCTGATGGCCGGCTGGGCGCTGCTGGCCCTGGCGGCGCTGAAGCGGTGATCCGTAGCGCCTACCTTGCCGCCGAGGGCTTCGAGGCCGACCTCACCGAGGATCTGCGACGTGCCGGAGCGCGCATCGACGTGTGGCATGGCCGGCTGGCGCTGTCCCCCGATGCGCCGGTCGCGGCGCCCTGGGCGCTGGAGGCCTGGACCGATCCGCGCGAGATCGCGGTCCCCTCGGTCAAGGCCGGCGCTGACGCGCTGCGCGCCATCCAGCGCAATTGGGCGCATTACCCGCTGCTGCACCATCGCCGGTCCGCCTTGCTGGCGGATCGCCTGCCGCCGGTGAAGGCCCGCCCGCTGGCGTTCCCCGAACCCGCGCCGACCGGCCATCTCGGCGCCTGGACGCTGCTGGCGCCGGACCGGATGCTGGCCAGCCCGACCAAGACCAGCCCCTTCGTCAATGGCGAGGTCCGCTTCGCCGAGGATCGCGAGGGCCCGCCCTCCCGCGCCTATTTGAAATTGTGGGAGGCGCTGACGCGCATCGGCCGGCATCCGGGGCCGGGCGAAACCTGCCTCGACCTCGGCGCCTCGCCGGGTGGCTGGACCTGGGCGATCGCACGGCTCGGTGCGCGTGTCGTGGCGGTGGACAAGGCGCCGCTCGACCCCGCCATCGCCGCCATGCCCGGCGTTTCCTGCCGGCAGGAGAGCGCCTTCGGCATGGACCCCCGGCAGGAAGTGCCGGTCGACTGGCTGTTCTCCGACATCATCTGCTACCCCGACCGCTTGCTGGGCCTGGTGCGGCGATGGATGGACGCCGGCGCGGCGCGGAATTTCGTCTGCACGCTGAAGTTCCAGGGCGAGACGGACCACGATACGGCAGCGGAATTCGCCGCGATTTCAGGGGCTTGCCTGTTCCACGGCTTCAACAACAAGCATGAGCTGACCTTCGCGCTTCTGGCCTGACGGGGATGTGGCACGGCAGCTGCAAAGTGCTGCCTGCGCCAGGACGGCGTGGCCCGGCAGAAGGACGGGCGCGACACCTACGACGGAGTACGCAGCCATGCAGATCATCCCGGAGCGTTCGCCAACCGCGCCACAGGCGATCCGGGCGATCCGCATGCAGAGCCAGCAGGATGCGGCTCGGCTTCAGGCTGCAGGCGGCCGACAGGAGTTCGCCGCCACGCTGCAAAACATGCAGCAACGTCCCGCCAACATGGCGGGGCCAGGTACGCCCACGGGCAACACGCTCGCCACCCTGCTCCAGCGACTGGACACCGACCAGGATGGACGGATCACGTCGCTGGAGCTGCGGGCGACGACGCAGCGCCAGTTGGAACCGCCCGACGCCGCCGGGACGCCTGCCGTACCGTAGATCGGCGGGCACGGCCGGCGATGCCCCGATGCCGATGTTCGGCCCGCCGCGGCCGGCCAGGGACTGCGCTCACGCACATGGCTATGGGCTCTCGGACTTGCGCGCATCGTCACGCAGCTGAATGATTCCACTCGCGCGCGATCTGCTCTAGCTGTGGCGCATGGATGTCATGCCGCCTTTCCGCCCACCGGGATCGCGCCGCCGCGGCGCCATCGCCATTGGCCGGCGAGTGATGCAGGCCGCCGCGTCCGACCGCATTTCCCTGACCGCCGCCGGCTGCGCCTTCTACGCCATGCTGGCGCTGTTCCCCGGCATCTTCCTGCTGGTGCTGATGTACGGCTTGGCCTTCGACAGCGCGACGGTGGAGCCGCAGCTCGAGATCCTGCGCGAATTGGTGCCGCCGGAGACCTACGACCTCATCGCAGACCGGCTGCATGCGCTGGTCGCGCAGCCGCGCCCGGCGATGAACTGGGGGGCGATCGTCTCGGGCGGCGTCGCGATCTGGTCAGCCTCTGCCGGCACGCGGGCGATGCTGGGTGCGCTCAACATGGCGCATGCCGTGCTCGAGACGCGTCGCTTCCTGCATTACCATTCGCTGGCCATCGGCATCACCATGGCGGCGACCCTGGCGGCGACGCTCGCCATCGCATCCCTGGTGGCGCTGCCGGGGGTGGCCGCGCTGCTCGGCCTTCCGGCGCCGCAGGCCTGGGCGCTGCGCGGCATGTCGATGAGCACGGTGCTGCTGTTCGTCTTCGCCGGGCTGATCGTGGTCTATCGGCTCGGCCCTTCGGGGCAGCATCCGGGGCTGATCTGGACGCTGCCGGGGGCGGTCGTGGCGACGCTGATCTGGGCGGCGGCGTCCTTCGGCTTCACGCTCTATGTGTCCAACTTCGCGACCTATGACCTGATGTACGGGCCGCTCGGCGCCGTGGTGGCGCTGCTGATGTGGTTCTGGGTGTCGGTCTATGTCGTGCTGCTGGGGGCGGAACTGAACGTCGCGCTGATGGAGCAGCACGCCTCGACGCAGGTGTGACGCGCAGGCAGGATCATCGGCAAGGAGACGCCATCATGAGCCTGCCGGTCATTGCCGAGATCCGCGTGCGCGCGGTGGATGCGCCGCTCGATCCGCCGCTGCGCAACAGCCTGAACGTCATCCCGCGCGCACCGCTGGTGATCGTGGATGTGCGCACGGCATGCGGCGCGGCGGGGACGGCCTATGTGTTCCCCTATACGCCCGCGGCACTCGGGCCGACGGCGGCACTCGCGCGCAGCCTCGGCGCCGGGCTGGTCGGGCGGCCATTGGCGCCGGCGACGATCTGGCGGGACCTGCACGATGCCGGGCGCATCCTGGGCACCGAAGGGCTGGTGCAGATCGCGCTGTCGGGAATCGACATGGCGCTGTGGGATGCGCTGGCGGTGCGCGCCGGGCTGCCGCTGTGCGCGTTGCTGGGGGGCGAGCCGAGGCCGGTGCCGATCTATGCCTCCCTGCGCGGCTGGGGGCCGGCGATGCTGGCGGAGGAAGCCGGGCGCGCGGTGGCGTCGCTCGGTGCACGCTGGGTCAAGTTCAAGATCGGCCATGCGCGGCTGGAGGATGACCTCGACACGGTGCGCGCCGTCCGCGCGGCGGTGGGCGAGGGCGTCGGCATCCTGGTGGACTACAACCAGGCGCTGACCCTGCCCGAGGCCGAACGGCGCGGCCGCGCGCTGCAGGAGCTGGACGTGCGCTGGCTGGAGGAACCGCTGCCGGTGCAGGACGATGCCGGGTTGGCGGAACTGGCGCGGCGGCTGACCGTGCCGGTGCAGGGTGGCGAGAACTGGTGGGGGCCCGCATCCATGCAGCGCGCGCTGGCCGCTGGTGCGGTGGACCTGTGCATGCCGGACGCGATGAAGATCGGCGGCGTGACGGGATGGATGCGCGCCGCGGCGATCGCGGCGGCGCATCGCGTGCCGATGTCGTCGCACATCTTCATCGAGGCCAGCGTACATCTGATGAACGTGACGCCCACGGCGCATCTGCTGGAGCATCTGGACGTGGCGGCTCCGTTGCTGGATGACCCCTTCGTCGTGACAGACGGCATGGCGCTGGTGCCCGACCGGCCGGGGATGGGCCTTGTGTGGAATGAGGCGGCGCTGGCACAGCACGCCGCGGATGTGTGAACAGGAGACAATGATGCGCGCCGCTTTCGTCGATGCCACCCCCTCCCTCGCCGACATCATGCGGCGGCTGCACCGCGCCGACGACCTGCCGGTCGCCATCCATGAAGACCCCGACATCACGCCGGAGGCGCTGCCCGCCCTGTTGAAGGATGTGGAGATCGCCATCGACGACCACACCGCCTTCCCGGTCGATGTGGTGAAGCGCTGCCCGTCGCTGAAGCACATCGTCTTCCTCGGCACCGGCGCGCGGTCCTACATGGACCCGGAGGCGCTGGAGGCCGAATGCGGCGTCAAGGTCCACATCATCAAGGGCTATGGGGACACCGCGGTCGCCGAGATGGCCTACGCCCTGATGTGGGCGGCCGCGCGCGGCATCGGCCACATGCACCATGAGATCGCCGGCGGCGGCTGGCCGCGCACGGAGGGGATGCAGCTGACCGGCAAGACGGTGGGCATCATCGGCTTCGGCGGCATCGGCGCGGAAATGGCGCGGCTGTGCAACGGCGCGGGGATGAAGGTGCTGGCCTGGAACCGCTCGGCGAAGACGCATCCCGGCGTGACCTTCACCGATATCGACACGCTGCTGGCCGAAAGCCATGTGGTGTCGCTGCACCTGCTGCTGAATGACGAGACGCGCGGCTTCCTTTCGGCCGAGCGTCTGGCGAAGATGCGCCCCGGCGCGCTGTTCGTGAACACCGCGCGCGGCGCGATCGTGGATGAGCCCGCGCTGATCGAGGCTTTGCGCAGTGGCCATATCGGCGGCGCCGGCCTCGACGTGTTCGTCGAGGAGCCGCTGCCGGCCGGGCATCCGATCGCAGCACTGTCCAACGTCACGCTGACTTCGCACTCCGCTTTCCGCACGCCGGAGGCGACGGACAACCTGCTGGAAGCCGCGCTGGTGCATTGCCGCCGCATCCTGCGCGACGGCGCGTGACGGCGGCGGTGGGCCGAGCGGGGCAGGATCCCATTTGCGTCGCGACAGGTTGGTTGGACGGTGGAACCGGAGAGGGCTTTGCCCCCTCCGAACCTCCCCCAGCAAAGGCCGGTGGGCCTTTGGAAACCGATACTTGGCATCGGACGTCTCGCGCAGGATTGATGCCCGGATTCGGCCTCGTGCCCGACGCGACCTTCGTCCCCTCAATCATACCGGTATGCTTGGCACCAGGTGATGGTTTCCAAAGGCCCACTGGCCTTTGGTGGGGTGGCCCGGAGGGGCAAAGCCCCTTCGGTCTTCTTCCAGCGCGCCCATGAGCTTCTCCGACCCCCGCGACGGCGATCTCGAAGACGATGCATCCAGCACGTCGCGCCATTCACTGCTCGGCCATGCCTCGCGCATGCTGCTCGAGATCAGCCTGCCGAAGCTGGTGCTGGCGGCGGTCATGCTGCTGGTTGTTCCAGCATTGCTGCTGGGTGCCGCGCCCAAGGTGGTGCTGTGGTTGACCGAGACCGCCTGGCACGGCGTGGCGCGCTTCGGCCTGATCATCGCCCTGGCCAGCTTCGCGATCATCGCCGGCGTCGCCTCGTGGCGGTGGGGCCGGCTGTTGTTCCGCGTGGTCGAGCGCAATTTCTGGGCGCTGAATGCCGGGCTGGTGCAGCCGCTCTATACCGCCCTGCGGGAAGCGACGCGGCTCGCGCTGGAAACCGCCGCACCTGGCCGACCGCTGGCGGCGATGCGGCGCGATGCCGGGCTTGCGGCCGGGGCGTTGATCGCGCTGCTCGGCGCGGCCGTCGCCTGGTGGGCAGGGCCGCTGCCGACGCTGCGCGTTGCGGCCTTCGGCGCGGGTGACCTGGTCGGCATCGCGCTCGATGCCATCCGCAACGGTGTGTGGGTCATCGCCGTCTATCTGATGGTCGGCGCGCCGGCCTGGAGCATCGCTGAGGCACTGGCCGGCACGCCCGAGGATATCGGTCCGCCCGTTGCGGGCGAGGCGCGCTGGCGTGTCGCGCATCTGTCCGACATCCACATCGTCGGCGACGAGTACGGCTTCCGGCTGGAATGCGGCCGCGACGGGCCGCGCGGCAACAGCAGGCTGGACCGCGTGCTCGAATTGCTGGAGGCGGAGGACGCGGTGCGGCGCATCGATGTCGTGCTGATCACCGGCGACATCACCGATGCCGCGCGCAACGCGGAATTCATTGCCTTCGAGGATGCGCTGGCGCGCCACCCGTCGCTGCGCGACCGCATCCTGATCATTCCCGGCAACCACGACGTGAACATCGTCGATCGCGCCAATCCGTCGCGGCTGGAACTGCCCATCGCGCCGGGCGGGCCATTGCGGCGGCTGCGCTTCCTGTCGGCCATGGCGCGGCTTCAGGGGCGGCGGGTGCGCGTGGTCGATCACGACACGCAGCGCGTCGGGCCGACCTTCGATGCCTGGCTGGCACAGGATGGGCGCGGTGAAACGCTGGCGCGCTTCATGGATGACGGTGGGCTGCGCGCGGGGCTCGCCGCGCGCGCGACCTGGAACGAGGCCTTCCCGCTGATCGCGCCGCCGGCGACGCCGGACGGGCTCGGCGTCGTGCTGCTCGATTCCAATGCGGAGACGCATTTCTCCTTCACCAATGCGCTCGGCATCCTCGGCATGAGTCAGCTGCGCGCGGCCGAGGCGGCGATGCGCGAATGGCCGCAGGCGCGCTGGCTGGTCGCCCTGCACCATCATCTGGTCGAATACCCGCGGCCTGGTGCGTCATTGGCGGACCGGATCGGCACGGCGCTGGTGAACGGGCATTGGGTGCTGCGGCGGCTGCGGCGGCATGCGCGGCGCATCGTGGTGCTGCACGGGCACCGGCATTTCGACTGGATGGGGCGCAGCGGGGATCTGCGCATCATCTCCGCGCCGTCACCGGTCATGGGCGCGCTGGATCGGGAGGGGCGGTATTTCTGGCTGCACGCATTGGCGCCGGCGGCCGATGGCGGGCTCGCGCTGCTGGCGCCGCAACGGATCGAGGTGCCCGGCGCCGAGCCCCTCGACGAAGGTGGTTAGGGAGGATAATTCCCCCTCCGGCCGTGCAGGCAGGGTTGACGGGCACCCGCCGCGGAGGCTGCCTGCACGCTGACAAGCAATGCGCCCGCCTGGCGGAATGGTAGACGCAGCGGACTTAAAATCCGCAGACCGCAAGGTCATGCCGGTTCGAGTCCGGCGGCGGGCAAGCCTTGATGCCGCACATCCTCCACCAGCGCCTCCTCCGTGCGGGAGGCGACATGGTCCCGCGCCCAGCGCCCGCGCGCCGAGGCTGTTTGGAGCCGGCCTTCGGGCGTCAGCCCATCCGCGCCCAAAGCTGCTGCGACAGCGTGCCCAACCGATCCTCGATGGCGATCATCGCATCCACCACCAGATCCTCGCGCCAGCGCCGGCCGAGGATCTGCACGCCGACCGGCTTCGGCCCCTCGGGGAAATCGCCGAGGCCGGCCGGCACGACGCCCGCCGGCAGGCCGAGATAGTTGCCGACCACCGACCAATGCCCCTGGCCGATGCTCTCGCGCAGCCCTTCCGCCCCTTCCGCGTCGCGGCCCGGCGCATAGAAGGGCACCGGCAGGAAGGGCGAGAGGAACAACGGGTATTCCGCCATCAGCACCGACCATTGCCGCGCATAGAAGGTGCGGCGGGCGAGCAGTTCCAGCATGGGCTTCATCTCCACCGTGGGCGTGCGGCGGTAGTTCTGCTCGAAGACGCTGACGATGGCGGGCGAGCCGTACTTCGCGACGTCCTGGGCCATCAGGTGATAGCTCTCGGTCATCAGCGCCTGGCGGCCTTCGAAGGCAATCTCGCGCAGGGATGGCGGCGCCACCTCCTCCACGACATAGCCCGCATCGGCCAGCGCATCCCGCGCGGCCAGCAGTGCCTTCTCCACCAGCGGATGCAGCGGCAGGTCCGGCGCCTCGCGGCTGAAGCAGACCTTCATCGGTCCCGCCAGCGCCGGCCCACGCCAGGGCAGCGGCACATGGAAGGGGTCGCGCGGATCGGGCGCGATCATCGCCGGCATGGCGAGATGCAGGTCCCGCGCCGAACGCGCCAGCAGCCCCTGCGCCGACATCTGCTGCGCCAGCAGGCCGCGCTCCACCGTCTGCGAGGGGTTGTAGACCGCCACGCGGCCGACGCCCGGCTTGACCGTGACCACGCCATTGCCCGCAGCGGGAAAGCGCAGCGACCCGCCAATGTCATTGCCATGCCCCAATGCGCCGATCCCCGCCGCCACCGCAGCGCCCGCGCCGCCCGACGAACCGCCGGGGCTCACATGCCGGCCCCACGGATTCCAGGTCCGGCCGAACAGCGGGTTGTCGGTGTCGCAGCGACGCGAGAACTCCGGGACATTGGTCCGCCCGATCACCACGGCGCCGGCATCCAGCAGGTTCTTCACCAGCGGCGCATCACCCGGCGCGACCAGATCCTTGAAGGCGACAACGCCGTTCGAACTCGCCTGCCCCTTCTGGTCGATGTTGATCTTGATGGTGATCGGCACGCCATGCAGCGGGCCCTTCGGACCCTTGGCGGCATCGAGCGCTTTCGCCCGTTCCAGCGCCGCGTCCGAAAGGTCGGTGACCACGGCATTCAGCGCGGGATTGACCGCATGCATGCGCTCGACCGAGGCGCGCACCGCCTCCGTCGCGCTGACTTCGCCGGATTGGATCAGGGCGCTGAGGTCGGTGGCGGCATATTGCCAGAGCGGCGCGGATGTCATGGATGGAAAGTCCTTGCTGCCATGGATTCACGGAGATTGACGACGGCGTCGGCCTGGCAAGGCGGGCACCGGGCGAACCGCACGGCCATTCAGGCCCGCAGTCCTTCCCGATAGGTGCTCGGCACCATCGTCCTGACCTGCCGCGCCCGCTTCTCCAGCCAATAGGCGCTGGCCGGCGGCACCAGCGCGAAGCGCGGATTGACGCCCAACTTCTGCGCCGCATCCATCGGCCAGTTCGGATTGTACAGAAGCTCCCGCGCCAGCGCGATCAGGTCGGCCTCGCCCTTCTGCAGGATGTCCTCCGCCTGGTCGGCATGAACAATCAGCCCGACCGCCATGGACAGGATGCCAGCCTCGCGCCGCAGCCTTTCGGCATAAGGCACCTGGTAGCCATATCCGATCGGCCCGGCACTGGTGACCGGCGCGCCCGACATGCCGCCCGAGGAGCAGTCGATCACGTCGATGCCCTTCGGCTTCACCAGCTTCGCCAACGCGACGCTTTCGGCTGGCCCCCATCCCACATCGTCCTCCACCGACAGGCGCAGGAACAGCGGCTTGTCCTCCGGCCAGTGGCGGCGGACTTCCTCCACCACCTCGATGCAGAAGCGCATCCGGCCCATCGCGTCGCCGCCATACTCGTCATTGCGCAGGTTGGAGAAGGGCGAGAGGAACTGGTGGATCAGGTAGCCATGCGCGCCATGGATCTCGAGCACGTCGAAGCCGGCCTCATGGGCGCGGCGCGCGGCCTGGCCCCATTGCAGCACCAGGTCCTTCACTTCCGCCCGCGTCAGCGCGCGCGGCAGCGGATCGCTCTCCGGTGAACGCGCCGCCGATGGGGCGACGAGGTCCCAGGCGTCCCAGGCCTCGGGTCCCAGCGCGTCGACCACCGCCTCGCGCGTCAGCGGCGCGCCGCCCTCCCATGGCCGGAAGCGCCGTGACTTGCGGCCGGAATGGCCGATCTGGATGCCCGCCACGCAGTGTTGCGCGCGAATGAAGTCGACGATCCGCAGGAGGCCGGGGATGAAGGCGTCATCCCACAGGCCGAGATCACCCATCGTGCCGCAGCCGCGCCGCTCCACCTTGGTGCTTTCCACCATCATCAGCCCGGCCCCGCCGGCGGCGTAGCGCCCGGCATTCATCAGGTGCCAGTCGGTGGCGAAGCCCCCCGACGCCGCATATTGGTGCATGGGCGCCACGACGACGCGGTTCTTCAGGGTCACGCCCCTGATCTGCAGCGGCGTGAACAACAGCGGGTCGGCCATTCTGCGTTCCTTCCCCTCGGCGCCGCCATGCTACAGCGCCGGGCGGGCGTGGGAAGGCAACGGGCCAGGCCAGTGGCGCGATGCTTGCCTGGGCTTGCCTGGAGAGACCTGCCTCGTTCCAGGCCGGGCCGGCCGCGCCGGGCCGCAGCCGCCAAGCGATGCGCCGCCCAACGCTCCATTCCCGGCCGAATTCCTGGTGGACGTGGCCGGTTCCTCGCGGGCCTGGCGGTGGGCGGGCCGCACGAGCCCTCGGGTGCAACCGTGCCGGTCGCACCGCGTTCACCGACGAACAGGGCGCGGCCACCGGCATCCCGGCCTGGCCGCGCCACGTTCGGGACCACGGAGGACAGCATGCATGCGAGGACCCTCGCCATCGTCGGGCTGACGGCCACGGCGACGTACTGGCTGGCGGAAAAACTGCGGCGGCCGCCGCTGCCCAAGACGGTCGGCTTCGTGGACCTGCCGCGCTACGCCGGCACCTGGCACGAGGTGGCGCGCTTCCCCAACGCGTTCCAGGATCGCCCCAACCTGCGCGCCGTCGCCGTCACGGCGACCTATACGCCGCAGCCGGACGGCACGATCCACGTTCTCAACACATGCGTCGACGCAGCCAATGGAGGCCATCCGATCACCGCCGAAGGCCATGCGCGCTCGGCCTCGCCCGGCAATGACCGCTTGCGCGTCGCGTTCCTCTGGCCGTTCTTCGGGGATTATTGGATCATCGGTCTCGACCGTGACTATCGCTGGGCCGTGGTCGGCACGCCGAACCGCCGGTTCCTGTGGATCCTGGGCCGCGAGGCCGAGATGGCCCCCGCAAACTATGCCGAGGCGTTGTCGATCGCTGGCCGCGAAGGCTTCGACATCGGCCGGCTGAAGCGCACCGGCCATGCCGCGCCCAGCGTCGCGGCCGCATAGGGCAGGTCGCGTTCCATCGAAAGCGGTCAGGCGCGCGAGGATGGTCGCCGATTGAGCGGATCGGGTGACCACCATTCAACGCGATTGCTCCGGCGTCGCGGCTGCCGGCCCGCCGGCGGGCCCCTCGTCACGATGCCGCGTCGGCCCGCTCAGGCTGCGCGCGCACCGCGTCGTCCCGCCGCAATTCGAACCATTGGCAGGGTTCGTCCCGGCCGCGCGAGGGGCACCAGATGCGGCCTTCCCCCATCGGCGCCATGCCCAGCAGCCGGACCACTGCCAGGGAGGCCGCGTTGTCGGCCTGCACCGCCGCGCGCAGCCGCGCGATATCCATCAGCGCGAAGGCTTCGCGCATGGCCGCCGGCGCGGCTTCCCGCATGTAGCCCAGGCCCTGGAAGTCCTCGCCGAGCCAATAGGTGATCAGCGCAGTCGCGGGATCCCCCGGCGCGCGGGAGATGCTGATCCAGCCCAGCACGGCGCCATCGGCGCGACGTTCGACCACCAGCGGCAAGGATCGCCGCTCCGCGGCCGCCATGCGCACGCCGGCGATGCGGTCGAGTGCCATGACCGGCGTGTAGGGCACCGGCCAGGACGCCAGCCGGCGGCTGACGGCTTCGCTCATCAGGCCTGCCAGCGCCGTGGCGTCGCGTTCTTCCGCGCAGCGGAGGCACAGACGATTCGTATGGACGGGTGGAACAGTGTCGGCATTCGCAACCATGGCGAGAGAATGCCCGCTCCGGACCCGGCATGCCAGCACGTTGAGGACGCGATGCGCCGGCATCTGCCCGGCCAGGTTGAATGATCGCGCGCGTGTGATCCCGACAGGCTGGGCGCCGACCGGCATCCGGGCCAACGCGTCGGTCTCATGCCAACGACACGGCTCATCGACTCGTGCCGAGGCCGCGAAGGCGGCCCGCCGGTAGTCCGGCGAAAGCCAAGCAAGCCGGAGGTTTGCGCGTCACACCATGGGCGTGCCTTTAGCACGACGCGTCCGAGGGCAGGCCGAAGCCGATACCGACGGTCGAGGAATTCGGCCGTTGGTATCAGGCCGCGCCGGGCCGCCGTGCCTGCCTGGCGACGGCCTTTGCGGCGGCCTCGCCGGACAGGGCCGCGGCCTCGATCGTCGCGGGCAGGCCGCCCCAGGTCCAGTCGCCCGCCAGCGCCAGGTTGCGCAGCGGCAGCCGCGGTGCGACCGGCGGGAACCCGACACCATGGCGCGGCGTGGCCCGGCGTTCCTTGACCGCGCGGCAAGGCGGCGGCGCCTGCGCCCAATCCCCCGGCAGGGCGAAGGCGCGGGCGGCCTGGCGGATCTCGGCCCAGGCACGCGGCGCGAGGCTGTCCACCGGCTCCTCGGCTTCAGCATCAGCGGCGCTGACGGTCACGCTGATGCCGCCCGGGCGGACCAGGACCCATTGCACCAATCCGCCGAGCAGCCCGACGAAGCGCACCGGCCCCGCGCCCGGCCGGGCGAAGTGCAGGTTCAGGATCGGCGCATGGTCGTCGGGCACGCGCAGGCCGAGGATCAACCGCGCCGCCTCCCAGGGCGGCAGGGCGAGGATGATCGCATCGCCCGCCGCGACCGCCAGCGAGTCCTGGCCAATGTGCAGCGCGACGGCGCGGCCCTCCGCGGTGGTCAGCGCGCGCAGCCGGGCGCCCAGCCGCAGCGCGACGCCAGCCTGTGCGAGCGCGGCGAGGGCCGGGGCGATCAGGTTCGGCCCGAGACCCTCCCGCGCCACCAGCAGCCGCGCCGCGCCGGCGCCGCCCAGCCGCCGCAGCACCTGGCCGAGCCGTGCGGAGGAAGCCTGCGCGACCGGCGTGTTCAGCGCGGCGACAGTCAGCGGCTCGACGAAGCCGCGCAGCAGCGCGGGGTGCTTCGCCATGGCCGTCGCGACCGGCCGGTCGGTGATGCCGGAAGCCATGCCCAGCAATGCCAGCACGCCGCCGGCACTCAGTCCCGGCGGGCGCCGCGCGGGGTCGCGCCAGGCGCGCGGTGATGCGGCGATGCGGCGGGCGGTTCCGTCGGCCAGGTCGAACAGCGGCAGGCCATCCGGTTCCGGCTCGATCCAGCCGTCGCGCGCGCCGATGGCATCAAGGAACCGCAGCGCCGCGCGGTTCGCCCCCATCAGGACATGGGTGCCGTTGTCGGTGCCGTCGGGCAGGGCGCGGCAGCGGCCGCCGGCAACCGGGGCGGCGTCGTGCAGCGTCACGGCATGGCCGGCACGGGCCAGCATCAGGGCAGCGACCATCCCGGCCACGCCGGCGCCGACCACATGGACCGTCACCGTGCCGCGACCGGGGCGAGGCGCAGCGCGAAGGCCGCCATGCGCACCTTCTCGCCGCGGGTGAGGCGCGGGCGGGCGCGGGGCGGGGCGAAGCCACGCGCGACCAGCCGGTCGAACAGGCGCCGATAGCCCCACATCATGATGCGGGCCGGCAGCAGGGCGCGCATGTCGAAGTGGCGCAGCGCGGCTTCCGCCTCGGCAAAACCGGCCTCGGCCTGCACGGCGATCTCCCGCGACACCTCGGCAATGGCGGGGGCGGCGAGGATGCGTGCGGCCGGGCCATCGGCGATGCCATGCGCCGCGAGCCGGTCGAGCGGCAGATAGATGCGGTCGCGCGCGGCATCCTCATCCAGGTCTCGCAGGATGTTGACCAGTTGCAGTGTGCGACCGAGGGCGAGGCCGAATCCCACCGCCTCCGGCGCGCCGAAGATGCGCACCGCCATCGCGCCGACGCTGCCGGCGACGCGGCGGCAATAGACGTCGAGTGCCGCGCCATCCGCGATGCGCACGGCCGGCGCGGCATCGGTTCGCATGCCCTCGATCATCGCCTCGCATTCCCCGACAGGCAGGTCGTAGCGATCCCGCGCGCGCGCCAATTCGCGCGACAGGGCGCAGTCGGGTCGGGCGAGTTTCGTGCGCCAGTCTTCGAGGAAGCGGTGCTTCTCGGCATCGGGCATGGCGCCGTCGGCGATGTCGTCCACCACGCGGCAGAAGCCATAGACGGCCCACAGCGCGCGACGGCGATCGCCGCGCAGCGCCGACATGCCGCGGGTGAAGGAGGAACCGGCAGCGGCGACGCGCCGGCGCACCAGCGTCGCATCCGATGGCCCGCCGAAGGGTGCCGCAATGAAGGCGCGGACCGCGTCGGCCTTGGTCCGTGCGACGCGGCCGGCAACGGGATCGCCTTGCCGCAGCCGCGTAAGCAGGCGGCGCGCCATCGCCAGCGTGACGCCCGCTTCCATCGCAAGCCTGCGGGAGGCAACGAGCCGCGGCAGCGCCGCAGCGGCGTCGAGCCGCTCAGCCACGCGGTCCAGCGCCGCATCCAGCACGGCGCGGCGGCGCGCGGCACTGGCGGGGTCGAAGAAGGCGGCCTCGCCGCCCGCCAGCGCGAGCCAGGATTCCGGCAGGTAGATGCGGTCGAGCGCATCGCGATCCGGGACCAGGTCCTGCAGGTGGTTCAGGACCTGCAGCGCCGTGCTGAGCGCATCCGCCGCATCCATCGCGCCGGGCGCGTCCTCGCCATGCAGGCGCAACAGCATCCGCCCGACCGGGTTGGCGGAGGCGGCGCAGTAATCCTCCAGCGCAGCCCAGTCGGCGTAGCGGCGCTGTGTCGCATCCTGGCGGAAGGCATCGAGCATGCGCCGCGCTTCCGCCGTGCCGGCGGCGCTGTCGTGCAGCAGCCGTGCGGCGGGTTCGGTGGTGCCGGGGTCATCCAGCGCACGCTCCAGCGCCGCCAGCCGCGCCAGCTTGTCGTCCGGTGTCAGCGCCGGGCTGTCGGCGATGTCGTCGGCGGTGCGCACGAAGCGATAGAAGCCGAGCACCTTCGGGCGCAGCGCCGGGGCGATGAGGCGGGAGGCGACGGGGAAGTTCTCGCTGGCCGCGTCGCGCGTCGGCGGGAGGGCGGCGAGGGTCATGCGCCGGCGGGGCGTCGCCGTTCAGGCGCCGGGATGTTTTGAAGGTTGGAGGGGCGTTGCCCCTCCAAGCCACCCCTTGGCGTCGGGCACGACAGGCGCGACCAGTGTCCTGGCACATCCTTGCGCCCGGAGCGGCATTTGCCAGCGCCGGCGCAACTGCCTCCTCCACGCCAAGTCAAGGTTTCCAAAGGCCTTAAGCCTTTGGTGGGGGAGGTCCGGAGGGGGCAAAGCCCTCTCCGGTTCCGCCGCTCCCCATCGGTCGCGCCCACCGGGACACCCGCCGCGCCCTCACGCCGCCAGCGCCCCTTCGATCTCCGCGATGCGCCCGGCACACCGCGGCAGCAGCCGGCGCAGGTAGAAATCCGCCACCGCGCCATAGGCCGCCGCATCCTCGGCCGCCGCGCGCGCCAGCATCCAGCCGCCGAGCAGCCAACCGGCGGCCTCCAGATAGGCGACGGCGACGGATTGCGCGGCGTCGGCGTCGCGCGCCTGCGCGCCCAGCACGACGGCCGTCGCCGCGTCCAACCGCTCCGCCGCCGCGCGCAGCCTTGCGTCGGGCGTGCGCTTCACCTCGTCCAGCAGGGCGCGCATCTCGGCGCCGTCGTCCTTCGCCACCTTGCGCACCAGCAGGTCGATCGCCTGGATGCCGTTGGTGCCTTCGTAGATCGGAGCGATGCGGGCGTCGCGCAGCATGCGGGCGGCGCCCGTCTCCTCGATGAAGCCCATGCCGCCATGGACCTGCACGCCGGTCGAGGCGGTCTCGACGCCGCGATCGGTGCACCAGGCCTTGAGGATCGGCGTCAGCAGCGCCTGTCGCGCCAGCGCGCCGGCATCGCCGAGCAGCGCGTGGCGATCGACGCAGATCGCGGTCTCCAACGCCAGCAGGCGGCCCGCCAGGGTGATGGCGCGCATCTCCGTCAGCATGCGCGCGACGTCGGGATGCTCGGCGATGACGCGGCCGGACTGCACGCGCTCTGCGGCGAAGGCCTCGGCGAGGCGCAGCGCACCGGCGCCGTGTGCGACACCCTGCGTGCCGACGCCCAGGCGCGCATTGTTCATCATCGCGAACATCGCGTTCAGGCCGCGATGGGGCTCGCCGACCATCTCGGCCTCCGCACCCTCGAACAGCATGATGCAGGTGGGGGATCCGTGGATGCCGAGCTTGTGCTCGATGCCGCCGCAGCGCAGGCCGTTGCGGCTGCCGTCTTCCTTCACCTTGGTGGCGACGAACAGGGAGATGCCGCGCGACCCCGGCGGCGCGTCAGGCAGGCGGGCCAGCACGAGGTAGACGATGTTGTCGGTGCAGTCGTGCTCGCCCCAGGTGATGAAGATCTTCTGGCCGTGCAGGGCATACTTGCCGTTGCCGAGCGGCTCGGCGCGGGTGCGCAGCACGCCGAGGTCGCTGCCGGCATTGGGCTCGGTCAGGCACATGGCACCCGTCCATTCGCCGCTGACCATCTTGGGCAGCCAGCGCGCGGCCTGATCCGGCGTCGCGTAGTGCACCAGGCAGTCGATCGCGCCCGCCGTCAGCAGCGGGCCGAGCATGAAGGACGTATCGGCCGCCATGCCCAATTCGGTCATAGCGATCCACAGCGCGGCGGGCAGGCCCTGGCCGCCATGCGCCTCGGGGGCCGAGAGCGACTGCCAGCCGCCTTCCACCCATTTCGCATAGGCCGCCGGGTAGGTCGGCGGCGTGGTGACGACGCCATTGGCATAGACCGCGCCGGCACGGTCAGCGGCCAGCGCATCGGGCTGCAGCACCTCGGTGCAGAAGCGGTCGGCCTCGGTGACGATCTGGGCGATGTCGTCGGCCGTCAATGCGGCGCCGGCCTTCGCGGTCAAGGCGGGCAGCCCGACCACGCGGGTCAGGCCGAAGATCAGGTCGGTTGCGGCGGTCGAGGTCATGCGGAAACGCCTTCCAGGGCGGCGAGCAGGCCGGGGGCGGGCGCTGCCTGTCCAGCGGCCCAGGGGGTGAGGGCGGGCAGCAGTGCCGGGTTCGATGCGGCGGTGGCCAGTGCCAGGCCCAGCAGCGGGCCGAACTTGAAGCCATGGCCGGTGAAGCCGGACATCACCAGGCAGCGCGGCGAGAGCGGTTCGATGACGAAGCGCTCGGCATCCTCGACGTCATAGTAACAGGCGCGCGCGCCGAGGATGCGGTAGCCCGCCATGTCGCGCAGGCGCGGGCGGGCGAAGGCGAGGATCTCCTCGGCCTCGGCGGCCGTTGCGTCGCGTGGGTCGGCCTCGGCATCGCCGCTGCGGGAGAAGCGATGGTCGCCGATCTTCAGCGGCGTGTCGGCAACCGGCGGCACGGCGTAGAAGCCGCCATCCTCCGCGAGGTCGAGCAGCATGGGCGCACGCGTCCAGGTCTCGCGATGCTGCGCCGGCGGTTCGAGCAGCACGAGGACCTGGCGGGATGCGACGACGCGCGGGGCGAGCGCGGCCGGCAGCAGGCGCGGCGCCCAGGGGCCGGCGGCGATCACCAGCAGATCGGCGCTGCGCTCGCTGCCATCGTTCAGCCGCAGCGTTGCGCGTGCCGGATCAACCGCGGCCGCGCGGGCGCGTTCGATGACGACGCCGCGCGCCGTGCAGGCCCGCGCCAGCCCGGCAACGATGCGATCCGCCAGCAGCACCCCGCCGGCTTCCATGTGGAAAGCAGCGCCGATGCCCGCTTCGGTAAAGATCGGGAAGCGCGCGGCGACCTGCTCGGCGGTCAGGTCGGTGACGGCGTGGCCGTCGCCGGCCAAAGTCGCGCGGCTTTCGCCGAGCCAGCCCTTCGTGCCGCCTGACACGGCGAGCACGCCGGTCGGGATGTGCAGCACCTCGCCCAACTCCCGCCACAGCATGTCCCAGGCGGCATAGGCCGGGTCGACCATGCGCATGTAGCCGGCCTGGCCGCCGTAGGCGTGGCGGATCAGCCGATGGCGGTCGACCGAGGCGCCGCGCGGGTTCGGCACCTCGTCCTGTTCGACGATGCGGACGGCGAAGCCCTGCCGCGCCAGGCCCCAGGCGGCGGAGAGCCCCATGATGCCGGCGCCGAGGATGAGCGCGGTGCGGGAGGATGACATGTCGCCATCCTATGCCGCGCCTTTGGGCAGGTGTGAACCTTCCGCGGTCAGGGTGATGATGCCGGTCAGGCTCTCGCCCGGTGCGAGCACCTGCATCGGCCCCAAACGGGCCAGATCCGGCCGGTTCAGCGCATCCGTCATATGCGAGGAAGGTTCGACGCACAGCACCGGACGGTCTCGGGGTGCATAGACCTGCAGGGCGTTGGCCAGGGCACCGGTCGCGGCCATGTGCAGCGTCAGGCCCGGCCAGGCGATCATCACCGCGCCATCCCAGCCGGGAAAATGGGTATCGAGGCCGAGGAACGCCTCCTCGCCGCCATCCAGCCCCGTGCTCGGCTCGGCGGCGATGGGCAGGCCGCGCGCATCATGGGTGCAGCGATGCGTGGCGCGGAAAGACAGCGTCGTGCCGGGCGGGCGGCGGAACCAGGGATGCCAGCCGGCGCCGAAGGGCGTCGGCATGTCCCCGCCGCCCGTCACCGTGAGGTCGAGCGACAACCCGGCGGGGCCGAGCGCGACGACGAGTCGCGTCGTGTAGTGATAGGGCGCGACATCCACCGCCTGCGTCAGTACGGCGCGATCGGGTGCGGCGGTCTCGACCACCCAGGGCCAGTCGCGTGACAGGCCATGGATCGCATGGCCTTCCTGCGGCCGATTGATCGGCAGGCGATGCGGCCCGAGCCGCCCGCCATCCAGCCGGTTCGCCCAGGGGATCATCCAGAAGGCGCCGAAGGGACCGCCAAGGCGCGATCCTTCGGGCACCGGCACCAGGATGTCCTGGCCACCGAAGCGCAGCGCCGTCATGCCGGCGCCGTCGTCCGGCACGAGGTCGGCGGACCAATCGCCCGACGAGAGATGCAGCGGCGCCATCTTAGTCCTCGAGTGACCAGGCGTCGCGCGGGGAGGGTTTCGTCCGCGAATACTCGATCGCGGTATAGCCACCCCCCTGGTAGCGCTCGGTCACCGGGTCGGCCGTGATGTGGCCGACCTCGGCGCGGAACGGCTCGGCGGAATCCTGCGGCGCCCAGCCGATGCGGTCGCGGTGGTCCTTGCCCCAATACGAAGCGGGGTTGTCGGAACACGCCCAGATCACCGCATGGCCCGCGCGTACGGCCAGCACGCAGCGTTCGGCGAGCCGCGTCAGGTCATCGAAGGACAGCCAGGTGGACAGCATCCGCCGGTCGATCGGCTTGGGGAAGCAGGACCCGATGCGCAGGTTGACGTTCTCGACCCCGTGCTTGTCCCAGTACATCCGGCCCATCAATTCGCCATAGGCCTTGGAGAGGCCGTAATAGCCGTCAGGGCGGAAGGCGCAGTCGTAGTCGAGCCGCTCCGCATTGCCGCTGGGTCGTTCGTGGAAGCCGATCGAGTGGTTGGAACTGGCGAAGATGACGCGTGCCCCTTCGCGCCGCGCCGCCTCATAGACGTGATACAGGCCGCGCAGGTTGGGGCCGAGGACTTCCTCGAAGGGACGTTCCACCGACACGCCGCCGAAATGCAGGATGGCCGCGCAGCCTTCGGCCTGGCGCAGCAGCGCGACGCCATCGTTGATGTCGGCCTTCACGAAGGTTGCGCCCGCGGGCAGCGGGTCCGGGAAGGGCGCGATGTCGGTCAGGCGCAGCGTCCAGCCCTTCTCGGCCAGCGCCTTGGCGAGGTGCCGGCCGAGATTGCCGGAAGCGCCGGTGAGCAGGACAGGCTTGGTCGGGGCAGTCATGGAAGCGGGCTCCGTTGCGGTTGGCGTGTGCGCGTAGGTGATGGGCGGGGGGGGGGGGGGGGGGGGGGGGGGGGGGGGGGGGGGGGGGGGGGGGGGGGGGGGGGGGCGTCGCCCCTCCCCGGACCCCACCCCACCAAAGGCCGGTGGGCCTTTGGAAACCGTCACCTGGGGCTGGGCCCACGGGCGGTGCGTTCGTGTCTCGGGGGGCGCCTCGTCACGACCGCCAACCCGCCAGCAATTCCCGAAGCCGCGCCAGTGATTCGGGTGCGACGGGCCAGGCGGCCGGCGGGCGCGCGGCGCCGACGTCATGACCCGTCAGCGCGAGCGCGGCCTTCACGATGGAGACATTGGCGCCGTTCTGTTCCTCGGCACGCAGCACTTCGAAGGGACCGATTTCGGCGATGCGCGCATTGGCGGCGGCGAAATCCCCTGCGCGCAATGCGGACAGGATGGCGACGGAACGCTCCGGCGCGATGTTGATCAGCCCCGAGGTGAAACCCTGCGCACCCAGCGCCGTCATCGGCGGCGCCCAGGGTTCGGCAAGACCACAGACGAAGCGGATCGTCGGCGCGGCGCGGATGGCACGCGCCAGCGCCATCAAATCCACGCTCGCCCATTTCACCGCGACCACGCCCGGAACAGCCGTCAGCGCGGCGATCGCCGCGTCGCCGATGCCGGCATTGCGCAGATACAGCACCACCGGCAGGCCGGCAGCATCGCCGACGCGGCGGATATACTCGGCGACGCCGCGCGGGCTGACGAAGGGGTCGGGCGGCTGATGGACCATCACCGCATCCACGCCATCCGCCTTGGCGCGTGCAGCAAGGCGCACCGCCTCGTTCACGGATCGCCCGATGCCGGCAACGACCTTGGCACGGCCGGCAATGATGGCCGGTACCTCGGCCTGCATGCGCTCGGCTTCGGCGAAGGTCAGGCCATAGAATTCGGATGTATTGCCATTGACCGTCAGCGCATCGACGCCGGCTGCCGCACAACGTTCGACGATGGGCGCAAGACGCGCAGGCGCGATCGCGTCATGCCCGTCGAGCGGCGTGACGAGAATGCCGGAGATGCCCGTCAGGGCCTGTTCCAATGTCATGGCGCGCGGCCCTTTCGTGGTGGTGGCGGCAGGACGCCGTTGGTGACGAGCGATCGCAGGATGTGCTGGCGCATGCGCGCCTCGGCCAAGGCCGGATCGCGCTTCTTCAGCGCGGCGACGATGCTGCGGTGCTCGGCCAGCGCCTTGGGCAGGTCGCGCGGCGTGCTGCCCACGGCGCGATGCCGGCCGAGATTGTCATAGGCGCGCAGCGAGCCCAGCGAGCGCATCAGGAACAAATTGCCCGTCGCACGATGGATCAGGGCGTGGAATTCCTCGTTGGCCTCGTCGAGGGCGTCGGTGTCCCGCGCCTCGGTGCCTGCCTGCATGCGCTTCACGATCGCGGCCAGCGTGGCGACCGAGGCCGCATCCATCCGTTCCGCCGCCAGCGCCGTGGCCACGCCTTCGAGGGCGGCGCGGATGCGGCCGAGTTCGCCAAGCTGGGCGGGGCCAACCTCCGCCACCACCGTGCCGCGGCGGGGCAGGGTGACGACCATCCCATCCTGTTCGAGCCGGCGCAGTGCCTCGCGCACCGGCTGGGCGGAGATGCCGAGTTCGACGGCGAGGCTGCGTTCCGAGATCTTCCGCCCCGCCGGCAGCATGCCCTGCACGATGGATTCGCGCAGGCGGCGATAGGCGCGCTCACCAAGGGAGAGCGTGTCCTCCTCGGCGAGTGGTACGATCCTCCCGCGGGCTGTCTTCGCAGCGGCCATGGACAACTGCCATAGCAGTTGGCAGCCTTCCGCGGAAGCCAAGCCGTCGCCAGGAGGAAAACCCATGACCCGCAAGCGCCCCGAGGAATTGCGCAGCCACCGCTGGTTCGGCGTGGATGACCTGCGCGCCTTCGGCCACCGGTCGCGCATGCTCCAGGCCGGCTATTCCGAGGCCGATTTCCGCGGCAAGCCGGTGATCGGCATCATTAACACCTGGTCGGAACTGTCCCCCTGCCACTTCCATTTCCGCACCCGGGCGGAGGAGGTGAAGCGCGGCGTCTGGCAGGCCGGCGGCTTCCCGGTGGAACTGCCCGCGCATCCCGTCACCGAGCAGTACCAGAAGCCGACTTCCATGCTGTATCGCAACATGCTGGCGATGGAGACGGAGGAACTCGCGCGCAGTCATCCCTGCGATGGCCTCGTGCTGCTGGGCGGCTGCGACAAGACGCCGCCGGGGCTGATGATGGGGGCGATCTCGTCGGGCCTGCCGTCCATCATGGTGCCGGCCGGCCCGATGCTGCGCGGCAATTGGCGCGGCAAGACGCTGGGGTCAGGTTCCGATGTGTGGAAGTACCATGCTGAATTGCGCGCGGGGAACATCACGCCGGCGCAGTGGAAGGACATGGAAGGCGGCATCGCCCGTTCATTCGGCACCTGCATGACCGCCGGCACGGCCGCGACGATGATGCTGGCGGTGGAAGCGCTGGGCTTCACATTGCCCGGTGCGTCGTCCATCCCCGCCGCCGATTCCGGGCATCCGCGCATGGCGACGGAATCCGGCAAGCGCATCGTCGAGATGGTGTGGGAAGACGCGACGCCGCAATCGCTGATCACCGAGGGCAGCGTCGACAATGCTGTCACCGCGGCAATGGCCTTCGGCGGTTCGACCAATGCGATCCCGCATCTGATCGCCATGGCGCGGCGCGCCGGCGTGATGCTGGACCTCGAACGCTTCGACGCGCTGTCGCGGCGCGTGCCGCTGGTGGCGAACCTTCGCCCCAATGCGGGCGAATACCTGATGGAGGATTTCTTCTACGCCGGAGGCGCGCGTGCCTTCCTCAACCGCATTCGCGATTTCCTCGACCTGTCCGCGCGCACCGTCACCGGCAGGACGATGGGCGAGAACATCGAAGGCGCCGAAGTCTTCGACGACAAGATCATCCTGCCAATCGACAAGCCCTTGCAGGAGGAAGGCGGGCTTGCCGTGCTGAAGGGGTCGCTCGCGCCCAATGGCGCGGTCATCAAGACCAGCGCGGCCGAGCAACGCCTGCTGCAGCACACGGGTCCCGCCGTGGTGTTCGAGAACTACGCGGACCTGAAGAAGCGACTGGACGATCCCGATCTGGACGTCACCGCGGATTCTGTCCTGGTGCTGAAGCAGGCCGGGCCGCAGGGCGGGCCGGGCATGCCGGAATGGGGGATGCTGCCGCTGCCGCAGAAGCTGCTCAAGCAGGGCGTGCGCGACATGGTGCGGCTGTCCGATGCGCGCATGTCCGGCACGTCGTATGGCACCTGCGTGCTGCACGTGGCACCGGAAAGCCATGTCGGCGGGCCGCTGGCCTTCGTGCAGGATGGCGACCTGATCAGGCTGGATGTCGCGAACCGCCGGCTCGACCTGCTGGTGGATGATGCCGAGATGGAACGCCGTCGCGCCGCCTGGACGCCGCCGGCCCGACGCTACGGGCGTGGCTGGACGTCGTTGTATCTCGACACTGTCACCCAGGCGGATGAGGGGTGCGACATGAAGTTCCTGGAAGGCACGCAGCCGACGCCGGAGCCGGACATCTACTGAGGCCCATGCCAGTCTGATGCGCCGGAGGGGCCGGGCCCCTCCGCGCCCGGCATCAATCCACCCGCGCGCCCGACGCGCGGATCAGCGGCGCGAAGGCCGCCTCGTTCGCCGCACGGAAATCCGCCATCTCCTCGGGCGTCGTGTACCAGGGCGTCGCACCGTTCTCACGGAAGCGCGTCGCGAGGTCCGGGCTTTCCAGCGCCTGCTTGGTCAGCGCGTTGATGCGCTCCACCATCGGCCGCGGCATCCCCGCCGGGCCCATCACGCCGCCCCAGGAGGTGATCTCGAAGCCCGGCAGGAATTCCGCCATGGTCGGGATCTCGGGCGCCATTGGGCTGCGCGTGCTGCCGGTGACCGCCAGCGCTCGCACCTGCCCGGCGCGTGCTTCGGCCAGGCTTTGCGGGATGTTGTCGAAGATCATGTGCACGCGCCCGCCGATCAGGTCGACATGCGCCGGCGCGCCGCCGCGATAGGGCACATGCAGGATGTCGAGCCCGGCGAGGTGCTTGAACATCTCCCCCGACAGATGGACCGTCGTGCCCGATCCGGACGACGCATAGGCGTACTTCCCCGGATTGGCGCGCAGCAGCGCGATCAGCTCGGGCACGGTTTGGGCGGGTACGTCGTTGTTCACCACCAGCAGGTTCGGCAACTGCCACAGGCCGGAGATGAAGGTGAAGTCCCGGCGCACGTCGAAGGGCAGCCGCGCATACAGCGTCGGCGCAATGGACAGCGAGGAAACCGAGGCGAGCCCGATCGTGGTGCCATCGGCCGGAGCGCGGGCGATGGCCTCGGTCCCGACATTGCCGGCGCTCCCGGATCGGTTCTCGACGACGAATTGCTGGCCGGTGAGCTCGCTCATCTTCTGGCACCAGATGCGCGAGAGGATGTCGGTGCCCCCGCCTGGCGGAAAGATGCCGATGAAGCGGACCGGGCCGCTCGGCCAGGCGGGCTGGCCGAGCGCCGGTGCGGCAAGGGCGGCGCCGGCCGCCGCGAGCACGGCGCGGCGTGATGCTGTCGTCATTGGATGTCTCCTGGCTCCCTGTCGGCTCTGCTGGCCTGATGCGCCATCGGACGATGCGGCATCGTGGCGCGTCAAGGGCCGCCATGCGCGGCCGATGCCATCGGATCATCGAAGGGCGGGGGGCGGACCTGCGGCTGGCCTCGCTTCGGCGGATGGCCGGCGGGCCGCATTCGCGGCCTCGGCCCGCGTAAGACATCGGGCCGTTGGCCTCATTCCACCACGGCGCCGGAGGCGCGGATGAGCGGGGCGAAGCGGGCCTCGTTCTCACGCCGGAAATCGGCAAGGTCCTCGGGCCCGACCCACCACGCCGACGCGCCGCCTTCCTCATAGCGCCGGCGCACCTCCGGGCTTTCGACCGCCTGGCGACCGAGTTCGGCCATGCGCGCGACCATGCGCGGCGCGATGCCGGCCGGCCCGATGACGCTGCCCCAGGAGGTGATCTCGTAGCCGGGGATGAATTCGCCGATCGTCGGCACCTCGGGCGCCTGCGGGCTGCGGGCGGCGCCGGTCACGCCCAGCGCGCGCACCTTGCCGTCGCGCGTCAGGCGCAGCGCCTCGGGGATGTTGCCGAAGATCATGTCGAGCCGACCGCCCAGCAGGTCTGTATAGGCCGGGGCGCCGCCGCGATAGGGCACGTGCAGGATGTTCACCCCGGCCATCTGCTTCAACATCTCCCCGGCGATGTGCAGCGTGGTGCCCGCCCCGGAACTGCCGAAGGTGTAGCGACCCGGGTCCTGGCGGCACAGCGCGACCAGCTCCGGGATGGTTTGCGCCGGCAGGTCCGGGCGCACCACCAGCAGGTTGGGCAACTGCCACAGCCCGCAGACATAGGTGAAGTCCCGCATCACATCGAAGGGGAGGTGGCGGTACAGCGTCGGCGCGATCGACAGGGAGGAGACCGAGCCAAGCCCGATCGTGGTGCCATCGGCCACGGATCGCGCGATCGCCTCGGTGCCGACATTGCCGCCCGAGCCGGAGCGGTTCTCGACCACGAAGGACTGGCCGGTGATGTCGGTCATCCGCTGGCACCAGATGCGCGACAGCTGGTCGGTCGAGGCGCCGGGGGGGAAGATGCCGATGAAGCGGACCGGGGCGGCGGGCCAGGCTGCCTGCGCGACAGCCGGCGCGGCCAGTGCTGCGGTGCCGGCAGCAAGGAGGGCGCGGCGCGTCGTCGCCGCGCCATGGCGGGTCTGGTACATCGGTGTCCTCCCATCCGCCCGTGCCGGGCTTGCGACCATGGCAGACGACCGGCGCAGCCCGCGTCAAGCATTGTCTCGGCGAGCATGCGCGCCGGCCTGCGCCACAGATTGCCCGCCGCCTGCGCGGATCACGCCGGATCAGCCGACGCGGCGGAAGCATCCGGCGCTGTGGTCGTTGACGATGCCGACAGCCTGCAGCCACGCCTGCACGATGGTCGGCCCGACGAATTTGAAGCCGCGGCGCTTGAGGTCCTTCGAGACGCGTTCGGCGAGCTCGGCCGAGACCGCCTGGGTCGTGCCGCCGCCGTCCAACACCTGCCCGCCGGTGAAGGACCAGCAGTAGTCGGCGAAGCTTTCGCCGCGCGCGTGCATCTCGCAGAAGATCTGGGCTCCGCGGATGGTCGCCTCGATCTTGGCGCGCGACCGGATGATGCCGGCATCGGCGAGCAGGCGGAGAATGTCGGCCTCGGTGAAACGGGCGACCTTGTGCGGGTCGAAGCCGGCGAAGCCGGCGCGGAATGCATCCCGCTTGCGCAGCACGGTGATCCAGGCGAGGCCGGCCTGGAAGCCTTCCAGCATCAGGCATTCCCACAGCGCGCGCGGGTCGCGTTCGGGCACGCCCCATTCGGTGTCGTGATAGGCGCGTTCCAGCGGGTCTTTCTCGGCCCAGCGGCAGCGTTCGTGGTCGGTCATGGCGGGGCTCCGCGGCAGGGGCCGATGGGATTCGGCGGCGACGTCAGGTCGGACGGAAGCGCGCGGCGATGCGCGCCAGGCGCACGAACAGGATGCCGTAGCGGCGCGGCCGTGTCGTAGTCCCGATCCGTTGAGGCGTCAGGTATCGTGCCGCTTCCTCGATCACGGTGACGGGCAGGGCGGGATAACGGCCCCACAGGGCGTCGCGCATTGCCTGGAGGGCGGGGTCGCTCACCGGGGTCTGATCGCAGGTGAGGCGAAGCCGACGCATCGTCTCCTCGTCCAGCCAGGGGGGTGGGGGTGCGACCTCGCGGGGCATGGGTGGGACCATGAGGTAGGATTTGGAACAAAGCAAGAACTCGAACGGCACCGCGGCGCTGTGGCCTGATTTCGCCCATGCCGCCAGGGTGGACTGCCACGCATGGCAAGGGATCTGGGGCGTCAGAAGTGGCCTGGAACAGCGTCCGGTGGGAGCCCGTCAGTTGGGATAGATAGGCAAGAATGATGCCAAAAGACACCACTCCGCGTTGTCCAGGCGGCGGAAGGCGTGTCGGAATGGGTGAGTGTCGCCACCCGTAGTGCACGTTGCAATTGCATGACCCTGCGTTGCACAAGCCGCGCGGCATGTTCGGCAATCGCCCCGCGACACCATCAGGCCCAAAAAGAAAGGCCCGCAACCCCTGGGGGGAGCGGGCCTAGTCAACAGGGAGGCTTCACGTCTGGGAGACGAGGGATCCAGAGGACCCCTTCCGACCTAGTCGCCGGATGACCAAAACCTAATCCCGAAATCGACATGCGTGATTCTCGATATGCACCACCCGGGTATGCCCCAAATGCATGCCTTGCGCTCACCATTGTGTGATGCGCGTGACAGACCCGCGTCAGCCTCCTGTATTGACCAATTCCGACATCAGAAAGTCCCGGAACACCGCCACCCGCTTCGAATGGCGCATCTCCTCCGGATAAACGAAGAATGCCTCGATCCGTGGCGCCTTCACATCGGGCAGCACCTGGACCAGGTCATCCAACTGGGTGATGTAGTCCGGCAGCGCCGCCAGCCCCAGGCCGCTGCGCACCGCCTCCAGCATCCCCGGCAGGGAATTGATCTCGATTGCCGCGCGGCGTGGCGCGCCGGACCGCCGCCCGGCCTCGGCCAGCCAGTTGATGTTGTCGATCGGCGGGCGGTAGTCGCCATAGACGATCAGCCGATGCGCATCGAGATCCTCGACCCGCTGCGGGATCCCCGTCGTCTTCAAATAGCCAGGCGACCCGCACACCTTCCAGCCGAAGGTCGCGATGTGCCGCTGGATCAGGTCCGGCTGCCGCGGCGGATGCATGCGGATGGCGACATCCGCTTCCCGCATCGCCAGGTCGAGGTCGGAATCGTCCAGCAGCAGCGTCACACTGATCTCGGGATGCAAATCCAGCAGCCGGCGCAGCCGCGGCGCCAGCCAGGAACTGCCGAAGCCCGTCGTCGTCGTCACCTTCAGCCGGCCCGCCGGGCGTTCCCGGCTTTCGGTCAGCAGCGCCTCGGTCATCGCCAGCTTGGCGAAGACCTCCCGCACCGTGCGGTTCAGCGTCTCCCCCTGCTCGGTCAGGATCAGCCCGCGCGCATGGCGGTGGAACAGCGGCACCGTCAGCGCTTCCTCCAGCGCCTGGATCTGCCGCGACACGGCGGATTGGCTGAGGTTCAGCGTCTCCCCCGCATGGGTGAAGGACCCCGCCTCGGCAACGGCGTGGAAGACGCGGAGCTTGTCCCAGTCGATCGGCATCAGGCGGCCGCTTGCTCGGTCTCGGCATCCGCCGCGGCGAGGAACTTCTCCGCCTCCAGCGCCGCCATGCAGCCGGTGCCGGCGGCGGTCACCGCCTGCCGGTAGATCCTGTCCTGCACGTCCCCGGCGGCAAACACGCCGGGGATCGAGGTCCGTGTCGTGCCCGGCCGCGTCACGATGTAGCCCTCCGCATCCATCTCCACCTGGTCCTGGAACAGAGCCGTCGCCGGCGCGTGCCCGATGGCGACGAAGACGCCATCCACCTTCAGTTCGCGGCCTTCGCCCGTGCGCGCATCGCGCAGCGCCAAGCCGCGGGCGACCGGCACGCGGCCCGAATCGTCGGCCAGCACCGCCTCGGTCACCGTGTCCCACAGCACCGTGATGTTCGGCTTTGCGAACAGCCGCTGCTGGAGAATCTTCTCCGACCGCAGGCTGTCGCGGCGATGGATCAGCGTGACGTGGCGGGCGAGGTTGGACAGGTACAGCGCTTCCTCCGTCGCCGAATTGCCGCCGCCGATCACCGCGACATCCTTGCCGCGATAGAAGAACCCGTCGCAGGTCGCACAGGCGGAAACGCCGAAGCCGCCAAGTTCCTTCTCACCGGGAATGCCAAGCCAGCGCGCCTGGGCGCCGGTGGCGATGACCACAGAATCGGCCTCGAACACACCGCCCGAATCGGCGGTGGCGCGGAATGGCCGGCGCGACAGGTCGATCGCCGTGACGATGTCGAACAGCACCTTGGCACCGACATGCTCGGCCTGCTTCTGCATCTGGTCCATCAGCCAGGGGCCCTGGATGGCCTCGGCGAAGCCCGGGTAGTTCTCGACATCCGTCGTGATGGTCAGCTGCCCGCCAGGCTGCAGCCCGGCCACCACAAGCGGCGCAAGGCCTGCTCGCGCGGCATAGATCGCCGCCGTATACCCCGCCGGGCCGGCGCCGATGATCAGAAGGCGGGTGCGATGAATCTCGGCCACGGCAGGCAATCCATACCTTGTTGCAATTCTCTGGATATCGGGCACTCCCGGCGCCCCCACAACCCAATGCCTTGATGGACGGGGCTCCTGCAATGATATTGCGCCAGAGGCCGCGCCTGAGCAACGAAGCAAACGAGTTGGCACGATGAACCGCGAACACGACCCCGATCTCGACTCGGTGGACCGGCACATCCTTGCCGAACTCCAGCAGGACGGCCGGATGACCAATGTCGAACTGGCCCGGCGGGTGAACCTGTCCGCCCCACCCTGCCTGCGCCGCGTGCGACGGCTGGAGGAAGCCGGCATCATCCGCGGCTACCACGCCGATGTGGATCCGGTGTCCCTTGGCTGGGAAATCACCTTCTTCGCCCTGGTCGGGCTCGAATCGCAGAAGCTCGCCGTGCTCGACGCCTTCGAGTCGCTGGCGACCGCCTGGCCCGAGGTGCGCGAATGCCACATGATCCGCGGCGGCGGCGACTTCCTGCTGCGCCTGGTTGCGCGTGACACGGCGCATGAGAACGAGTTGACCACGCGGCTGACCAACGCAGCCTCCGTGCTGCGGGTGCAAACGCTGCAGACGATCAGGACGGCGAAGGACGCGGCGGGGGTGCCGATCGGGTGAGGAGGGAACCGGGGTGGACGCTGCCCTCTCCGAGATGCGCGGTCAGGTATCGGTGTCCGGAGGCCCCTGGGGGCTGAACGCGTCCATGCCCGGCAGATGATGGCGGAGATGCGATTGAAGCCTTCGCCGGCGGATGCCGGTTGATCCAGATCATGGCCGCGGCCGCCCTCGTGGCGGAAGGTTTGGTGGCCGCGTTGTGAGAGCGTCGGCAACGCCAGCGATGGAGATCCGCCATGAAGCGCCGTCCGCTCCTGCTCCTCCCGTTCCTCGCTGCCTGCCAGTCGGTCGAGGTTGAGCGGACTACAACCCTTGTCGCGGTCGTCGAGACTGTGGACCAGCAGGCGCGTGAAGTGCTGCTGCGCGGCCAGGCGGGCGCGCAGACCGGCAAGCTGGTGACGGTGGTCGCCGGACGTGCCGTGCAGCGTCTCAACCAGATCAAGGCGGGCGACCGCGTGACGGTGCGGTACTATCAAGCGCTTGCGGCGCAGGCGGTCCCTGCGGGCGCGCCAGGCAGCCAGCCCTTCGCCGGCGTGGCGATCGCGCGAGAGGCGACGCGACCGGGCGGCGAGGTCACCAAGGTCCGCTCGGGCCGGGTCACCATTACGGAGGTCGATCGGCTGGGTGGTACGGTCAGCTTCGTCGGCCCGAACAACATGTCGCGAACCGTTACCGCGGAGAGCCTGGATACGCGGGCTTTCATCCTGGGACTGCGGGTCGGGGAGCAGGTGGACATGGTCTATGAGGAGGCTCTGGCGATCTCGATCGAGCCGATGGGGTAAGGCAGGCGCCATCCGGGTGGAATCACCCGGGCGGATGAAGATGCCCGTCGAAGCTGGGCCGGAGCGGTTCCAATCTTGTCGGAACCGCCCCGGGACGAAGACCGCCAGCGGCCGCCTTGGCCTTCAGATCGGCAGTCCTGCGCGCATGGGGCGCTGCCCCTGCGGGCCCCGCATCATCCGCGCCTGACGACGTAATCCGCCGCTTCCATCGCCGCGATCAGCGCGTCGCCTTGGGCCGCGTCGCGCACTTCAATCATCAGGTGCAACTCGGTGCTCTGCACGGTCGGTGCGCCGAACAGCTGCTGGTGCTTCACCTCGATGACGTTGCCCCCGACATCGGAGATGCGCTGGGCGATGTCGGCCAGCACGCCGGGCCGGTCGGGAATGTCGAAATGCAGGCGCAGGATGCGCCCGTCGCGCAGCAGCTGGCGCAGCAGCACGTTGGACAGCGCGCGCGCATCGATGTTGCCGCCGCACACCGTGGTCCCCACCACCTTGCCGGCGAAGCGTTCCGGGTAGGTCAGGATCGCGCCGAGGGCCGCCGCACCCGCGCCTTCCGCCACCACCTTGGCACCCTCGGCGAGCAGCGCGACAGCCTGCTCCACGGCACGTTCGGGCACCAGCAGCACCTCGACGCCAAGCTGGCGCAGGATGTCGAGAGGCGTTTCCCCCACATCGCGCACGGCGATGCCCTCGGCGATGGTCGGCCCGCCGACCGAGACGGGCTGGCCCGCCAGGCGCTGCGCCATGGCGGGATAGCCTTCCACCTCCACGCCATAGACCTTCATCCCCGGGCGCAGCTCGGCCGCCGCGCTGGCGACGCCGGCGCAAAGGCCACCGCCGCCGATCGGGATGACCAGCACCTCGATCTCCGGCGCATCCTCCAGCATCTCGATCGCCATGGTGCCCTGGCCGGCGATCACCGCGGCGTCGTCATAGGGGTGGACGAAGACGAGCCCTTCGCGCCGTGCAAGGTCATGCGCATGCGCGGCGGCCTCCGCGAGCGTCTCGCCATGCAGCACGACGCGCGCGCCCCAGGATTCGGTGCGCACCACCTTCGTCGCCGGGGTGAATTTCGGCATCACGATGGTGGCCTTGACGCCGGCGAGCTGCGCATGGCGCGCCACCGCCTGCGCGTGGTTGCCGGCCGACATGGCGATGACGCCGGCCGCGCGTTCGCGCGCATTCAGCAGAGCGAGCCGGTTCGCTGCCCCGCGTTCCTTGAAGGCGCCGGTCGCCTGCAGATTGTCGAGCTTGAGGAAGACGCGCGTACCCGCCGCGCGGCTGACCGCGGGGCTGTCGATGGTGGGCGTGCGCAGGATGGCGCCGCGAATTCGCTCCGCCGCGGCACGAATGTCGGCGAGCGTGACGCTCGGCACGACAGGGGCCTCGGTGGGATGAAGCGCGTTCACGGCGGACATGGGAGTTCCTTGATGTGGTGGACCAGAAAGACGAAGGGCGCGCCGGGTGACCCGGAGCGCCCTGGCCGCACGGCAATGTCGCCGGCGGTCAGGCGTAATGAACGGCGGTAATCTCGACCGAACGGGCGCCGCCGGGGGCCGGGACCTCGACGGAATCGCCGACCTTCTTGCCCATCAGCGCCTTGGCGAGCGGCGAGGTGACGGAGATCGACCCATTCTTCATGTCGGCCTCATACTGGCCGACGATGCGATAGGTCTTGGCGTCGTCGCTTTCCTCATCGACGATCGTGACCTTGGCGCCGAACAGCACCTTGTCGCCCGACAGCCGGGAGACATCGATCACCTCGACCGACGGAATGATGGATTCGAGCTCGCCGATGCGGCCCTCGATGAAGGACTGGCGTTCGCGGGCGGCGTGGTATTCCGCGTTCTCCGACAGGTCGCCATGCGCGCGCGCTTCGGCGATCGCACGGATGATGGCCGGGCGTTCTTCGGATTTGAGGACCTTCAGCTCCTCCTCGAGACGCAGCAGGCCCTCGGCGGTCATCGGGAACTTCTGCACGGCGAACCCTTCCCAAAGATAGTAGCCCCCCAGGCCGGCCCTCGGTCCGGGGTGAGCCAGGCCTGGCGGTCGGTGGGGGGAGAGACGCCACGGGGGCCCGAAAGGCCCCCATGTGGTCAGAACGACGCAGCAAAATACGCTTGCAGGGGGGCCACATCAAGGGTTCCGGCCTTCAGGGCCGCAATCGCGTGCACCGCGGCACGGGCACCGGCCGCCGTGGTGTAGTGCGGAATGCCATGCGTCAGGGCGGACCGGCGGATGTCGAAACTGTCCGCCACCGACTGCCCGCCGCCGGTGGTGTTGATCACCAGCTGGATGTCGCCGGACTTCATGGCGTCCACGCAATGGGGCCGGCCTTCCAGAACCTTGTTGATCACCTGGACCTCGAGCCCGGCCTCGCGGATGCGCCCCGCGGTGCCGCGGGTGGCCAGGATGCGGAAGCCCATATCAGCCAGCCGCCGCGCCATGGTCACCGCCGCCGCCTTGTCGCTGTCCTTCACCGAGATGAAGGCCGTGCCCGCTTCGGGAAGCTTCACCCCCGCCCCGAGCTGCGCCTTGAGGAAGGCACGCTCGAAGGAATGGTCGAGGCCCATCACCTCGCCGGTCGACTTCATCTCCGGCCCGAGGATGACGTCGACGTTCGGGAAGCGGTTGAAGGGGAAGACGGCTTCCTTGACCGCGACATGACGGGAGACGGCGTCGTCGTCGAGATTGAAGGTCGACAGATGCTCGCCCGCCATCACCCGCGCGCCGATCTTGGCGACCGCGACACCTGTCGCCTTGGCCACGAAGGGAACGGTGCGGGAGGCACGAGGGTTCACCTCCAGGACGTAGATGTCGCCGTCCTTCACCGCGTACTGCACGTTCATCAGCCCCTGCACCTTCAGCGCGCGGGCCATGGCTTCCGTCTCGGCCTTCAGCTCCGTCACGATCGCCGGCGGCAGGGAATAGGGTGGCAGGGAACAGGCGCTGTCACCGGAATGGATGCCGGCTTCCTCGATGTGTTCCATCACGCCGGCGACATAGACCTGGCCCGCAGCGTCGCAGATGCAGTCGACATCGACCTCGATGGCGTCGGCCAGGTACTGGTCGATCAGGATGGGATTCTCGCCCGAGACCTTCACGGCTTCCGCGCCGAAGCGGCGGAGCTGTTCGTCATTGTAGGCGATCTCCATCGCGCGGCCGCCGAGCACATAGGAGGGCCGCACCACCACCGGATAGCCGATGCGGTTGGCCTCATGCACGGCCTCGTCCAGCGTACGCGCCGTGCCGTTCTGCGGCTGCTTCAGGCCGAGGCCCTTCAGCAGCTGCTGAAAGCGCTCGCGATCCTCGGCGATGTCGATGGCCTCGGCGGAGGTGCCCAGGATCGGGATGCCCGCCTTGTGCAGCGCCTGGGAAAGCTTCAGCGGCGTCTGCCCGCCATACTGGACGATGCAACCCAGCACCTCGCCGGATTCCTGTTCCTTGCGGATCAGGGCGATCACGTCCTCGGCCGTCAGCGGCTCGAAATACAGTCGGTCGGAGGTGTCGTAGTCGGTGGACACCGTCTCCGGGTTGCAATTGACCATGATGGTCTCGTAGCCGGCATCCCGCAGCGCGTAGCAGGCATGGACGCAGCAATAGTCGAATTCGATGCCCTGGCCGATGCGGTTCGGCCCGCCGCCGAGGATCACCACCTTCTTGCGCGCGGTCGGGCGCGATTCACACACCGGCACGCCGAAGCCGCCTTCGTAGGTCGAATACATGTACGGCGTCTCGGAGGCGAATTCCCCCGCGCAAGTGTCGATGCGCTTGTAGACCGGCTGCACGCCAAGCCTGCCGCGCAGGGCAGCCACATCGGCCTCCTTCACGCCCGCGATGGCCGCCAGCCGCGTGTCGGAAAAGCCGAGCGCCTTGAGCGTCCGCATCGCGTGGGCGGTCTGCGGCAGGCCCTTCGCCTTCACCTCATTCTCGGCCATGACGATCTTCTCGATCTCACGCAGGAACCAGGGATCGAATTTCGATGCCTCGTGGATTTCCTCGATCGAGACGCCGGCGCGCATCGCCTGCGCGGCGACGACCACGCGGTCGGGCTTGGGCGTGGCCAGCGCGGCGTGGAAGGCCTGCGCGCTGCCATCGCCCGGCACCGCGATCTCATCGAGGCCGGACAGCCCCGTCTCCAGCCCGCGCAGGCCCTTCTGCAAGGCTTCGGCGAAGGAACGCCCGATCGCCATGGTCTCACCGACCGACTTCATGCTGGTCGTCAACGTCGCCGGCGTGCCGGGGAACTTCTCGAAGGTGAAGCGCGGGATCTTCACCACGACATAGTCGATCGTCGGCTCGAAGGAGGCCGGCGTGACCATGGTGATGTCGTTCTGCAGCTCATCGAGCGTGTAGCCGACGGCGAGCTTCGCCGCGACCTTGGCGATCGGGAAGCCGGTCGCCTTCGAGGCCAGCGCGGAGGACCGCGACACGCGCGGGTTCATCTCGATGACCACCATGCGGCCATCGGCGGGGTTGATGCCGAACTGCACGTTCGACCCGCCGGTATCGACGCCGATCTCGCGCAGGCACGCGATGGATGCGTCGCGCATCCGCTGGTATTCCTTGTCTGTCAGCGTCAGCGCGGGCGCGATGGTCACGCTGTCCCCGGTATGCACGCCCATCGCGTCCAGGTTCTCGATGGAGCAGATGATGATGCAGTTGTCCGCGCGGTCGCGGACGACTTCCATCTCATACTCCTTCCAGCCCAGCACGCTTTCCTCGACCAGCACCTCGGAGGTCATGGAGGCGGCGAGGCCGGCGGCGACGATCTGGTCGAATTCTTCCTTGTTGTAGGCGATGCCGCCGCCCGTGCCGCCGAGGGTGAAGGACGGCCGGATGACGCAAGGCAGGCCGACGACCTTCAGCGCATCCCAGGCTTCCGGCATGGTGTGGGCGATCTCGGAGCGCGGGCTCTCGATGCCGATCTTCGTCATCGCGTTGCGGAACTTCTGGCGGTCCTCGGCCTTGTCGATCACCTCGGCCTTGGCGCCGATCAGTTCGCAGCCGTATTTCGCCAGGATGCCCGCTTCCGCCAGCTTCAGGGACGTGTTGAGCGCGGTCTGCCCGCCCATGGTCGGCAGCAGCGCGTCCGGGCGCTCCTTGGCGATGATCTTCTCGAGCATCTCGACGGTGATGGGCTCGATGTAGGTCGCATCCGCCAGCCCCGGATCGGTCATGATCGTGGCCGGGTTGGAATTCACCAGGATGACGCGATAGCCCTCGGCGCGCAGCGCCTTGCAGGCCTGGGCGCCGGAATAGTCGAACTCGCAGGCCTGGCCGATGACGATCGGGCCGGCGCCGATGATGAGGATGGACTTGATGTCGGTGCGCTTGGGCATGGGATCAGGCCTCGGGGGAAGAAGGGGCGGCGGCGGGGCCGCCTGCCAGGAACAGGGCGCCGCAGACGAGCGCCTGGGAGAGCAACAGCAGGGGCAGATGGTCCGCGGGCGCAGCGCGCCACCAGGCTGGCGCGAAGGCCCACAGCCCGGCCTGCAAAACGCCGAGCGCGCCAATACCGGCCAGCGCGACACGCCGCGCGCGGGATGCGACCCCGCGCGTCAGCGGCCAGACCAGCGCGGTGGCGAACCCGCAGCCAAGCAGGAGGGCGAAGCCGAGCAGGCCAAGCAGGAACAGCCCGAGATCGGGATCCATCTGGTCCATCACGGTGCCCCGCGTGGCGCCGGCGCCGGGCGGCATTCGGGCCGCGGGCGGGCATCGACATCGCTCACTCGCCCGATATTCGACCGCGCGCCCGCATCGTCGCAGACGCTCTGCAGGCCGCGCGGCGGGTCCTGCCATTCGGTGATGCCGCAGCCGGCCAGCAGCGGCAGGGCCGCCAGGATCACGCGACGCATGGTTCAGGGGCTCCGCGGAAACAGCAGCAGGATCAGGAAGGCGACCAACCCGGCCAGCGCCCCGCCGATCAGCGCGCCGGCCACGGCTTCATCGGCGAAGCCGCCGCGCTCGAAATTCACCGCCCAGGTGCCGGCCACGGCGATGGCGATGCCAAACGCCGCGCAGACCGCGACAAAGGGCCGCTGCACCCGCGGCCCACCCAAGCCACGCGTCAGCCGCCAGAACAGGAGCACCGCCGGCAGGAAGCCGATCAGCGCCGCCGTCGCGCCATGCGCGAGTGCATCGAGGCCATAGAGATACATCAGCGCCGCCCATCGGTTGCGAGACGCACGGCGATCAGCCCCAGCGCGGCGCCCAGGATCCAGCGCTGCGCCGCCATCCAGCCCGGCCGCGTGCCGAGGAACCGCGCCACCCCCGCCGCGCCATAGACCAGCACGCCGTCGAAGATGATGGCGACGGTGATCTGCACCGCGCCCAGCACCACGCCCTGGGTGAAGACATCGCCGCGCGCCGGGTCGATGAAGGGCGGCAGCACTGCCACGTAGAACAGCGCGACCTTCGGGTTCAGCGCCGCAGTCGCGAAGCCGACAGAGAACAGCCGTGCCGCCGGTTCGCGCGGCATCGCACGCGGCGCGAAGATCGGCTGCCCGCCCGGCCGCAGGCATTGCAAGGCGAGGAAGGCCAGGTAGACCGCCCCGCCGATCCGCAGCACGTCCCACGCATAGGGCACGGCGAACAAAGCGGCGGTCAGCCCCGCGGCCGCACACAGCATGATCAGCAATGACCCGACCTGGCAGCCCACCAGCGAGACCATGCCGGCGCCCGTCCCCTGCGCTAGGGCGCGGGAGACGAGATACAGCATGTTCGGCCCAGGCGTCGCCGCGAGGCCGAGCGAGAGCGCGGCAAAGACGAGCAGCGTCTCGACGGAGGGCATCACCCGTGCACCGAGAACCCGCCATCCACCGGGATGGCCACGCCCGTGATGAACGCTGCCGCATCCGACGCGAGGAACGCCGCGACGCCCTCGAAATCGCCGGGCGCACCCCAACGCTTGGATGGCGTGCGGCGCAGCACGTCCTCGTTCAGGTTCGCCATGTCCTGCCGCGCCTTGCGCGTCAGGTCGGTGTCGATCCACCCGGGCAGGATGACGTTCACCGTGATGCCGTCCTCGGCCCAGGCCACCGCCATGCTCTTCGTCATCTGCACGACGCCGCCCTTGGATGCGCCATAGGCCGCATGGAAGGGCAGGCCGAAGATCGACAGCATCGACCCGTTGTTGATGACGCGGCCGACGCCGCCGGCCTTGAGGAACGGATACGCCGCCTGCGCGGCGATCATGCCGGAGGTCAGGTTGGTCGCGATGACGGTGTGCCAATCCTCCATCCGGTAGACCTCCGGACGGTTGCGGATATTGGTCCCGGCATTGTTCACGAGGATGTCGAGCCGCCCGAGCCGATCGGCCGTGGTCGCCACCATGGCGCGGATCGAGGCTTCGTCCGTCACGTCCACTTCGACGCTGTCGGCGGCGGCGCCCAGCGCCTTCAACTCGGCGACGGCGGCGGCATTCTTGGCGGCATTGCGCCCGGCCACCATCACGGATGCCCCGGCCTTCGCCAGCCCCCGCGCGAAGCCGAGCCCGATGCCGCCATTGCCGCCGGTGACGAGCGCCGCGCGCCCCTTCAAATCGAACATGCGAGTTCCCCTCCTTTGCGCGGCCGATCCTGACCTGCGCGCCGCCCCAGGATCGCCCGGGAAGCGGGCTTCGTCGGGCGGGTCGGCGCCATGGTCATCGGACGCGATCCTGCGCCCGGGTTCAGCCCCGGTTCGCCTTGGACGCCTCCATCATCTCGACGAAACGATGGAAGAGGTAGTGGCTGTCGGTCGGCCCCGGATTCGCTTCCGGGTGGTACTGCACGGAAAAGGCTGGGCGGTCGGTCGCCGCGATGCCTTCATTGGTGCCGTCGAACAGCGAGACATGCGTGACCTTGGCATGCGCCGGCAGTGTCTTGGGGTCCACCGCGAAGCCATGGTTCTGGCTGGTGATCTCGACCTTGCCGGTGGTCAGGTCCTTCACCGGCTGGTTCGCCCCGCGATGCCCGCGCGGCAGTTTGTAGGTCTTGGCCCCCAGCGACAGCGCCAGCAACTGATGCCCCAGGCAGATGCCGAACACCGGCAGCTTCGTCTCCAGCACGCCCTGGATCGCCGGGACGGCGTACTCGCCCGTCGCCGCCGGGTCGCCCGGGCCGTTCGACAGGAACACGCCATCCGGCTTGTGGGCGAGGATCTCCTCGGCCGTCGCCGTCGCCGGCACCACCACCACGTCACATCCGGCCGAGGCCAGGCAGCGCAAGATGTTGCGCTTCGCCCCGTAATCGACCGCGACGACCTTGTGCGTCGGCGCCACCTGCTGGCCGAAGCCGTCCGGCCATGCCCATTCCGTCTCGTTCCAGGCGAAGGTCTGGCGGCAGGTGACCTCCTTCGCCAGGTCCATCCCCTCCAGCCCCGGCCAGGCCGCCGCCTGGGCGCGCAGGGCAGGGATGTCGAACTTCCCATCGGCGCGGTGGCAGATCACCCCGTTCGGGGCGCCGAGGTCGCGGATGCGCACCGTCAGCGCGCGGGTGTCGATCCCCGCCACGCCCGGAATGCCATGCGACACCAGCCAGCCATTCAGATGCCTGGTGGACCGGTAATTCGCCGGCTCCGTCACGTCCTGCTTGACGATCAGACCGCGCGCGGCCGGCGTCAGGCTCTCCAGGTCCTCGATATTGGTCCCGACATTGCCGATATGGGGGAAGGTGAAGGTGATGACCTGCCCGGCATAGGACGGGTCGGTCAGCGTCTCCTGATACCCGGTCATCCCGGTGTTGAAGCAGATCTCGCCGACCGTGGCGGTCTCGGCCCCGAAGCCTCGGCCCCAGAAGATCGTCCCGTCGGCCAGCACCAGGCAGCCGGTGGCGCCGTCAGGGGGGGTATCGGCAGAGGCCATGGTCGGCTCCGTCTTCTGGGTTTCGCCGGGCGCGCCCGGCAGGTCGGACAGGGAAAGGCCGGTCGCGGTCAGTACCGCCGGCCAATGCTTGGCCGGGATGGCCCGGGCCTGGCGCCATTTGCGGATCGCCTCGGTGCCGACGCCGCAATGCGACGCCGCCGCCTCGGGACCTCCGAGCAGGGCGATGATATCTTCCACGGTGCGCATGGGCAGGGTTATGCCGGGAAGTGATTTCCCAAGGCAAGTCGAATTCGGCGGGTGGGAAATTTGCTCCCAGGCATCTCCCGCGCCAAGGCAGGATCCGTTCGCCTTCGCGCACGCCCCCTGTTCCATGCCGTTGTTCGATGGTGTGATTCACGCCTCGGCGATTCCACCTGCGGCGATCACGCTTTATAGCCGCCGCAACACGATCAAGGATGCCGACCATGTCTCTGCGCGACCGATTCACCGATGAACTCAAGGTGGCCATGCTGGCCCGCGATGCCGCCCGCGTCTCGACCCTGCGCATGATCACGGCGAAGCTGAAGGACACCGACATCGCCGCCCGTCCCGGCCCGCCGGTCGACGAGGCCGGCATCGTGGCCATGCTGCGCGGCATGGCGAAGTCCCGCGCCGAGAGCGTCGCCCTGTACCGCCAGGGTGGCCGCGAGGAACTCGCCGCCAAGGAGGAAGCCGAGATCGCCGTGATCGAGAGCTTCCTGCCGCAGCAGATGGACGATGCCGCGATGGCCGCCGCGGTCGACGCCGCCGTCGCCGAGACCGGGGCGACCAGCATCAAGGAGATGGGCAAGGTGATGGCGGCGCTGAAAGGCAAGTATGCCGCGGTGCTCGACATGGCGAAGGCCGGTCCGATGGTGAAGGCGCGTCTCGGCGGCTGACGCGTAGGGGCTGGCGGCCGTGGAGACTCTTGGCAGGCGTGTCCGGACAACGGGGCGTCCCGCTGTCGCGTCGCCGCGGCGTGGACTAGGCTCCCTTCGCAATCGGGCGCCTGGCGCGCCCCTGTTGGAGGTCCGGGCATGGCCACGGCCACGTCGTCGCAAAGCCGATGGGTCTATTGCGCCTTCTGCCTCGGCCTCGGCGCCCTGTTCGCTTGGCACGCCTGGTCGCAGGCGAGTGCCCATTGGACGCTGGCCTCACGCGGCCAGCGCACCGAAGCCGCCATCGTCGGCTATGACGAGGTGCGCGGGCGCCGCAGCACGACCTGGTATCCCGTGTTCCAGTTTGCCACTGCGGATGGACGCCGCGTGCGAGCCGCGTCCGGCGCCTCGGCCGAACCTGCGCAGTCGCCGGCCGGCAGCCGCGTGACGGTCGTCTATGATCCCGCGCATCCTGCGACGGTGCAGCAGGCATCGGCGCTGGAAGCCGGGCCGGGCGTGACGCCCTGGATCCTGGGCGCGATGGCGCTGCTGATGTTCGCTCTGGCCTCGGTCTTCCTGCTGCCGCGGAAGCCGAAGGCCACGGGCTGACGGCGCCGGAGAACTCGCCAGGCGAGCACTCCGGCGGTCAACCTCAGTTCGGCACTTCGAGGTCTTCCGACAGCACCACGATCTGGACGGCGTAGGACACTTCGCCATCCTCGGCATCGCGGTGGATGGTGCCGATGAACTCGTCGCCGACGCGCAGTTCGACGCTCGCGCCCTTGCGCTCCGGTGCCATCACGGCGATCCGGTTGTTGCCGAACAGACGGCGGAGATGGGCTTGCACGGCGGCGCGTTCAGCCGGGGTCATGGCGGGGTCCCTATACTCGGAAGGCCGGGTGGATAGCCCTGCCGGCCGGCCGGTGCAAATCGCCCGACCGGCGCGCAGGGCCTGCGGCCAGCCGAAATCGGGCCAGCCCGGCAGGGTGCAGAGCGGCGAGTCCAGCCCCTTGGGCGCGTCGCCCGGGCAGCCCCAGGCCTGGGCAGCGCCCCGGCATGCGCCATCGTCACCTGTTGCGCGAACATGGCGATGGTGCCGACCAGGTCCTCGTCGCCTGCCCCGGCGGTCCCCAGGTCGCCGTGCCGCGTGACCAGGCCGTCCTTGCTGTCATCGCCACTGATACCAACGGCCGAATTCTTCGACCGTCGGTATCGGCTTCAGCCTGCCCCCGGACGCGTCGTGCCGAAGGCACGCCCATGGCGTGAGGCGCAAACCTCCGGTTTGCTTGGCTCCGGTTTGCTTGGCTTTCGCCGGCCCAACTTCGCGGCCTCGGCACGAGTGAATGACTTCTGCCGTTGGTATGACGTCGGTGAAGGCGATGGAAGCGGGCAGCCCAGGCGTGACGATCGAGATCCGGTCGCCGTGCCCGGGGTGCGCGCCGCCGAACCCAATCTCGCTCGCTCACGGTAGCCGGCGCCGCTGATCGTGGCGGTGCTCGACGAGCACCTCGCCAACCGATTGGCCGGCCGCTTCCCCCATCGGGTCCGGCCGCCGCGCAGCAGGACCATCCACTGGCCTGTGCGGGCGAGGGACCGCCAGCGCCTTCAGGCGGCGCTCCGATCAGCCGCCCAGCCGTTCCAGTCGCGCGATGCGGGCCTCGAGCTGCGCTGCCTGGTGGGCCGCGACTGCGGCGAGCGTTTCGGCGAGCAGCCGCTGGGCCTCGACCAGCGCGGCGGCTTCCATCGTCGCCAGGCCGTCGCGCAGTTGGGTGAGGGCGCCGGACAGGTCGCCCGGTGCCGGCGCGATGGCCGGTGCCGCCGCGGCCATGGCCTGCGCCGGGGCTGGTGCGTCCGGCCAGCGCACGACGACGCCCAGGTTGCGGGCCTCCTGGCTGGCCGCCACTTCGTCGATCAGGGGCTGGCGGAGCTCGGGCCGGTTTTCCGCCCGCTGCAGGTAGTGTCGATAGCCATCCTCGTCCGGCCAACGATTCAGGATGACCGTGTAGAGGTTCACGACGAATTCGTGGTCGCTGCCGTTGAGCAGGTCGCTGCCGTTCAGTTCGCGCATGGCGTTCCGCTTCACCTGATGCCGCCGCGATGAATGGCGGGCCGCGCGCGACCGGTCAACGCCGGGCGGCGAAGAAGTCCCGCAGCAGCGCCGCGCAGGCGGTTTCGCGGAGGCCGCCGACGACCTCGGGCACATGGTGGCAAGAGGATGCGGCGAAGATCCGGGCGCCATGTTCGACGCCGCCGCCCTTGGGGTCATAGGCGCCGAAGGCTATGCGCTTCACCCGGAAGAACGACGCCGCCTGGGCGCACATGGGGCAGGGTTCGAGCGTGACGGTCAGGGTGCAGTCCGGCAGGCGTGGGGACCCGATCCGGGCGGTGGCGGCGCGGAGGGCGAGGATCTCGGCATGGGCGGTGGGGTCGCAGCGGGCCTCGACCTCGTTGCCGGCCTGGGCGAGGACGGCGCCCGACGCATCGGTGACCACGGCGCCGACCGGGACCTCCCCGCGCGCGGCGGCGGCGGCGGCTTCGGCGAGGGCGATGTCGATGGGGGTCATGGGGAAGGCGTAGAACGGAAACCGCCCGGCTGGGAACCAGCCGGGCGGTGAAGACCCCTGCGTCAGCCCTGCGCGGGCGGTTCCGGCGGTGCCGGCGGCCGCGGCCGCCGGTCCGTCATGAACTGCTCGAACTCCGCGCGGTCCTTGGCGAAGCGCAGGCGCTCCAGATAGGCGGCGAAGTCCTTCTGCTCCTCCTCCAGCCGGCGCAGCGTCTCGACGCGGTATTCGTCGAAGGCAGTATTGCCGGATGAGGACTGCCCGCCTCCGCACCAGGCCGGCCAGGCGGTCGGACCCATCGGCGCGGCGCCGCCGGGCACCATGCCGTAGCGCTGCCCCCAGCGGCGGCCGATGCGTCCCGACCCGATCATGAAGAACAGCACGGCCAGGCCGATCGGCCAGAAGGCGATGAAGCCCAGGACCATCGCGGCGATCATCACCGGCTTGGGCAGCGTCCAGGGGCTCCAGCCGGCGCAGGATGGGCCGCCTTCGAAGCGGGGGTCCCGCCAGCGGCGCTCGCGGCGGCTCGGATAGTCGTCGGAAGCGGGATAGGCGGAGGCGGACATGGTGCTCCTCACGGGTTCGGCCTGCGGGATGTAAATGCAAGCGACATTTACATTGGGGGTCAGCATGAGCCTGGTCAAGCAGATTCGATACGCGTGACGCTTCGTTACGGGCCGCCCGCCAGGCCCAGGCTCTGCAGGTAGATCAGCAGGCCGGCTTCCAGCAGGTCCTCGGCCGGCATGGGCAGTTTCCGTCTCGTCCCGGCCGGCCCGCAGAACAGGGAGGCGATGCCGTGCGACATCGACCAGATATGCAGCGCCACCATCAGCACCGGCGGGCGCCGGCCTTCGGGCAGCCGCGCGACCAGCACGTCCGTCGCCTCCCGCAGCACGCCGAAGGCGCGGTCGCCGGCGGCGGCCAGGCCCGGATGGGCGTCCTGGACGATACGCGTCTCGAACATCGCGGCGTAATAGGCCGGTTCGCGCCGCGCGAAGTCGAGATAGGCGCGGCCGAGGGCTTCATAAGCGCGCAGCGGGTCCGGCCTGCCGCCGGCCCAGGCGGCCGACAACGCCTCGGCGAAGCGTTCGAAGCCGCGCAGCGCGACCTCGGCGAGCAGCGCCTCGGCATCGCGGAAATGGCGATACGGCGCGCCGGGGGATACGCCGGCGAGACGCGCGGCCTCGGCCACCGTGAAGCCGGCGGGGCCGTGCTGGCTGATCAGATCGACGGCGGCGGCGACCAGCGCCTCGCGCAGATTGCCGTGATGGTAGCCGCGTCGCTCACCGAACCGGGACATGTGAGGATCATTTGCATTGCCCGCCGCGCCGCGTCCAGCGGCCCATGGGATGGGCCGCTGGAGTCCTTGTCCTGCCTCAGGCGCCGGCGCCGCCATGCGGCGGCCTGGCTTGCGCGCCTTGCACTGACGCACCGGGCGCAAAGATTGGTCCGGGCGCGGTCGCGCCGAGCGATCCGCAGGAGGAGGGCTGGAAGATTCAAACGTCGGCGCCGCCATGCGACGGGCCAGTGATCACCACTGTCGCGCTGGACGCCATGCCGGCGCACTCGCTATCTGGCGCCATGCGCAACCGTCCCCTGATCGGCGTCACCCTGGATTCGGAACCGGCCGGCGGCTGGTCGAAACTGCCTTGGTATGCCCTGCGGCAGAACTACTTCGATGCGGTGATCGCGGCCGGCGGCCTCCCGGTCGCCCTGCCGCACAACCCGGCATTGGCGGAAGCCTACATGGACGAAGTCGACGGCCTGCTGGTGACCGGCGGCGCCTTCGATGTCGATCCTGCCTTGTGGGGTGGTGGCGCACCGCATCCGAAAGTGACGCTCAAGCCTGGCCGCACGGATTTCGAACTGGCCGCGACGCGGGTGGCGCTGGCGCGCGACAAGCCGGTGCTGGGCATCTGCGGCGGGCAGCAACTGCTCGCCGTGGCCTTCGGCGGCACGCTGGTCCAGCACATCCCGGACGAGGTCGCCGGCGCGCTCGCCCATGAACAGCCGAACCCGCGCACCGAGGCGGGGCATGAGGTGCGCATCGCCGCTGGCACGCTGCTGTCGCGCATCGTGGGCGCCCCGCGCATGGCGGTGAATTCGGCACATCACCAGGCGGTGGCGACGGCGGGTTCCGGCATCGTCAATGCGGTGGCTCCCGATGGCGTGGTGGAAGGCGTGGAGCATCCCGGCCATCGCTTCGCGCTCGGTGTCCAATGGCACCCCGAATATGCGGTGGATCCGCGCGATCCGTCGATCTTCACCGCCTTCGTCGAGGCTGCCCGATGACCGAGGATGCCGACGACCCGAAGCGCGGCGAGCGCATCGCCAAGTGGCTGGCGCGCGCCGGCGTCGCCTCCCGCCGCGATGCGGAGAAGATGATCGCCGAGGGCCGGGTGAAGCTCGGCGGCAAGGTGGTGGAAACGCCGGCTACCTTCATCACGCCGGGCGACCATGTCGCCGTCGATGGCAAGCAGGTCGCCGCCCCCGAACGCACCCGCCTGTTCCGCTACCACAAGCCCGATGGGCTGGTGACGACGCATCGCGACCCGGAAGGCCGTGCGACGGTGTTCGAACGCCTGCCGCCGGGCCTGCCGCGGCTGGTCAGCGTCGGACGCCTGGACCTGACCAGCGAGGGGCTGCTGCTGCTGACCAATGACGGCGAACTCGCCCGCAAGCTGGAACTGCCATCCAATGGCTGGCTGCGGCGCTATCGGGTGCGCGTGCATGGGCGGGTGGATGAGAAGGCGCTGGCCGCCCTGATCCGCGGCATCGTCATCGAGGGCGTGATCTATGGCCCGATCGAGGCCGGGCTCGATGCGCGGCAGGGGACCAATTCCTGGCTGACCGTGTCCATCAAGGAAGGCAAGAACCGCGAGGTGCGGCGCGTGATGACGCATCTCGGGCTGGAGGTGACGCGGCTGATCCGCACCGCCTATGGCCCGTTCCAGCTCGGCGTGCTGCCGCGTGGCGCGGTCGAGGAAGTGAACGCCAAGGTGCTGCGCGACCAGCTCGGACTGGAAGCGCCGAAGCGGCTGCGCGAGATCGCCCAATCCCCCCTGCTGGCCGACCCGCCGCCGGAAGGCCCGCGCCGCCCGCCGCGGGCGCGCAGCGCGTCCATGGGGTCGCGGCGGCCGGTGCGCGGGCGGGAGGGACACAAGCCTCGCGGCGACTGACAAAAGTGCGATAACAAAAAACAGATATTGTCATTTCATCCGTGCGGCGGTAGCGTCCGGTCATCGCAACCGGAGTGCCGCACCATGTCCATCTCCACCCCGCGCCGCCTCGGCGGCCTCGACCATTACCCCATCGGCCTCGGCTGCATGGGCATGAGCGATTTCTACGGCCCGGCCGATGCGGCGACCTCGGTCGCCACCATCCACGCCGCGCTCGATGCCGGCGTGACGTATTTCGACACCGGCGATTTCTACGGCTCCGGCCACAATGAGATGCTGCTCGGCCGGGCGCTGGCCGACCATCGCGACCGCGCCTTCGTCGCGGTGAAGTTCGGCGCGCTGCGCGACCCGGCCGGCGGCTTCGTCGGCTTCGACGCCCGGCCGGCCTCGATCCGCAACTTCCTCGCCATGACGCTGAAGCGGCTCGGCACCGACCATGTCGATCTCTACATGCCCGCGCGCATCCCGGCCGATGTGCCGATCGAGGATGTGGCGGGGACCGTCGGTGATCTCATCCGCGCCGGCTGGGTGCGACATTTCGGCTTGTCGGAGGCGAGCGGTGCGTCCATCGCCCGCGCCCATGCCGTCACCCCGGTGGCGGCGCTGCAGATCGAATACGGGCTGCTGTCGCGCAGCATCGAGGCGAATGGCGTGCTCGATGCCTGCCGCGCGCACGGCATTCCCATCACCGCCTATGGCGTTCTCGGCCGCGGGCTGATCGGCGGCAGCCGGCCGAATGGACCTGGCGACTACCGCGCCCATTCGCCGCGCTTCGAGGCCGCCAACCTCGCCCGCAACACCGCACTCGCCGAGGCGCTGGCCGCCGCTGCCGCGCGCTTCGGCGCGACCCCGGCGCAGGCGGCGATCGCCTGGGTGGCCGCGCGCGGCGACGATATCCTGCCGCTGATCGGCGCCCGGCGGCCCGACCGGCTGGCCGAAGCGCTCGGCACCCTGGCACTCGACCTGCCGGCCGATGCCATCCCGGCCTTCGAGGCGGCGGTGCCCGACGGCGCCGTGGCGGGCACGCGCTACGACGCCGACCACATGGCGTCCCTCGACAGCGAACGCTCCGCCGCTGCATAGGAACGGGATGGACGTTCCGGCGGCCGATACCCGTACCCGCATCCTGGAAGCCGCCGCGGCGCTGCTGCGGCGGCACGGGCCGGACAAGCTCACCGTGCTCGATGTCGCCAAGCGGCTCGGCATGAGCCACGGCAATGTCTATCGCCACTTCCCGAGCAAGCAGGCGCTGCGCGCGGCGGTGGCGGAGGATTGGCTGGCGGAGGTGACGGCGCCGCTCGCGGTGATCGCCGCCGGCGATGCGCCGCCGCCGGCCCGGCTGCGCGCCTGGCTGTCCACGCTGGCCGCGATCAAGCGTCGCAAGGTGCTGGAGGACCCGGAGATGTTCGCCGGCTTCCATCGTGTCGTGGTGGAAAGCCCGGAGGTCATCGCCGCGCATGTCGGCGGGCTGGTGGCGCAGGTCGCGCGCATCCTGGCCGATGGCCGCGCCGATGGGTCGCTGCCCTCCGTCACGGCGCCCGAGGCGGATGCCCAGGTCGTGCTGACCGCGACGATGCGCTTCCACCACCCCGACCTGGTCGCATCCAGCGGCGAGGAGGCGGCGGCGACGGCCTTGCTCACCCGCGTCACCGACCTGCTGCTGGCCGGCTTCGGCGCGGTGGCGCGATGAGGATCATCGCCGGGCGCCACCGTGGCCGGGTGCTGCGCGCGCCAGAGGGGGCGGCGACGCGCCCGACCGCCGACCGCGTGCGGCAGGCGCTGTTCGACATGCTGTGGCACGCGCCCTGGGGCGGGCGGACAGTGGTGCAGGACCAACTGGTGCTGGACGCCTTCGCCGGTACCGGCGCGCTGGGGTTGGAAGCGCTGTCGCGCGGTGCCGATCACGCGACCTTCTTCGAGATCGATCGCGCCGCGCTGTCCGCCCTGCGCGCCAACATCGCCGCCTGCAAGGAGGAACCGCGCAGCGCCGTGCTCGCCGCCGATGCGACGCGCCCGCCGCGCGCGCGGGTGCCCTGTGGGCTGGTATTCCTCGACCCGCCCTATGGCCAGGGGCTGGTGGAAAAGGCGGTGGGCCGGCTGGACGCCGCCGGCTGGATCGCGCCGGGCGCTCTGCTGGTGGCGGAGGCGGGGCTGGAGGAGGCGATCGACCTTCCCGGCTTCGAGCCGGTGGCGGTTCGCAGCCATGGCGCGGCGACGGTCCATGTGCTGCGCGCGCCGGGAGTGGCGTGCTGACCGGCTGCCCGGCCACGCAAGGCGCTGCTGAATCCTGATCTTCAACTGGCGGTCCATGCACCGATCCGGTCACCCTGGTCGGGGTCGCTCACCTGTACAGGTCTTCAGGTCGCTTCATGGTGGCTACGGGCTGGGGACGTCGAAGTGGTGGTGCGGCACCGCAACCCGGCTCGAGGCGACGCGAACGTCCGCCGAGAGACGCCGCGCGGTGGTGGCTGACGCGCCGAGAGCTGCTCCTGCAATCGCACATTTGCTGGACGCCCTGGACAGGCCGCCGCCTCGCCATGCGCGTTGGTGTGGCCACGACGCCTGGCGACCTTGCCGATCATTCGGGCTCGATGCCGCAAGACCCGGGAAGTCCGCGGCGTGGTTGGCTGTGTGGCGGCGCAGGCTACCGCCGTCCGAACATGCGCTCGAGCGTCGCCGCATCCAGCCGCAGCACCGTCGGCCTTCCATGGCTGCACGTCGCCGCGCGCGGCGTGGCCTCCATCGACCGCAGCAGCGCATCCATCTCCGCGGCGTTGAGCCGCCGCCCCGCGCGCACGCTGCCATGGCAGGCGAGCCGCGCCACTGCGGCATCCAGCCGCCGTTGCAGCGATGCCGCCTCGCCAAGGTCGGCCAGTTCCTCGGCAAGGTCGCGCAGCAGCGGCGCGGGGTCGGGATTGCCGAGCAGCGCGGGCAGGGCGCGCACCAGCACCGCGCCTCCGCCGAAGCCTTCGATCTCCAGGCCGAGCCGCGCCAAGGTCTCCGCGTGGTCGATCAACCGCGCCGAATCGGCGGCGGGCAGGTCGACCACCGCGGGCAGCAGCAGCGGCTGGGCGCGCACCCCGCCTTCGACCAACTGGTTGTTCAGCGCCTCATGCGTCAGCCGTTCATGGGCCGCGTGCTGGTCCACCAGCACCAGCGCGCCGTCGGGTGCCTCGGCGACGACGTAGGTTTCCAGGATCTGAGCCACGGCGCGGCCGAGCGGGTGCTGCTCCGGCGCCCGTTCGCGCTGCCATGAGGCGACCGGCTGTGCGGCGGGGGCGAGGCCCAGCGCGCGTTGCATCGGCGGCGGCATGGACAGCGGGGGGGCGAGCAATGCGTGGCTCTCGGCGAAGCCCGGCCTTTGGGCATCCGGGGGCGCAGGACCCGGCTCAGGCGCAAACCCGGCAACCGCGCCGGGCGCTGAGGCAGGCGTGAAGGATGGCATCGCCACCGCCGTGCCGGCCCCCACCGCCAGCGCCCGGCGCAGCGCCGAGATCACCGCGCCGCGCACCTGCTCGCCCTCGCGGAAGCGCAACTCGGTCTTCATCGGATGCACGTTCACATCCACGCTCTCGGGCGGGATGTCGAGGAACAGCGCGGCCGCCGGGTGCCGCCCCTGCGGGATCAGGTCGCGATAGGCGACGCGCAGGGCGACGCGCAGCAGCGGGTCGCGCACCGGGCGACGGTTGACCACCAAATGCTGGCCCATCGTGGTGGGCCTGGTGAAGGAGGGCAGGGCGGCGAGGCCGCGCAGGTCGAGCGCGATCCCCACGGATTCCACCGGCACCGCGGCGGCGGCGAAACCCGGGCCGAGCACCTGGCGGATGCGCCCCTCCCAATCCGTCGCCGAAAGGGTCAGCACCTCGCGCCCGTCGCTCTCGACGCGGAAGGTGACGGCGGGCCAGGCCAGCGCCAGGCGGCGCACGGCCTCGATGGCGTGGTCGGCCTCGCTGCGCGGGTGACGGAGGAACTTCCGCCGCGCCGGGGTGGCGAAGAACAGGTCGCGCACCTCGACCCGCGTGCCGGGGGCACCGGCCGCCGGCGTGACAGGGCCGACATGGCCACCTTCGACCGCGATGCGATGCGCCGCACCGCCAGCCGGGCGGGAGGTGATGGACAGCCGCGCGACGGCGCCGATCGAGGGCAGCGCCTCGCCGCGAAAACCCAGCGTGGCGATGCGGAACAGCGTCGCTTCCTCGGGCAGCTTGGAGGTGGCGTGGCGTTCGATGGCCAGCGCAAGGTCGTCGGCATCCATGCCGATGCCGTCGTCTTCCACCAGGATCCGGTCCACCCCACCGCCTTCCAGCGTGACGGCGATGCGGGTCGCGCCGGCATCGAGCGCGTTCTCGACGATCTCCTTCACCGCGGCGGCCGGGCGTTCGACCACCTCGCCGGCGGCGATGCGGTTGGCAGTGGTCTCGGAGAGGCGGCGGATCAGGGGCCGGGAGGTCGACTCGGCCGCGGCGGCGGACATGTGACGAAGATAGCATGTGCTGCGAAGGCTTTCCTTCCGGTCGGTGCGGCGGCACGTCATGCTGCGCGCGACAGCGTGAGCGGGGGCGGGGTGGAAGCATCGGATCGGCGGCCGATCGCGGCGCGCAATATGGCCGTGACGCAGCGCATGGCGGCGGCGCTGGTGGCGCGCGGCGCCTCGCCCAACGGCATTTCGGTGGCGGGGATGTTGGCCGGGCTGGCGGCGGGGGTGGCCTTCGCGGCGGTGGTCTGGCTGCCGGGCATGGCCTGGCTGTTCTGGTTGCTTGGCGCGTTGCTGGTGCAGGGGCGCCTGATGGCGAACCTGCTGGACGGGATGGTGGCGATCGGGCGCGGTGTCGCCTCGCCGGTCGGGGAATTGTTCAACGAGGTGCCGGACCGGGTGTCCGACACCGCGGTGCTGGTCGGGCTGGGTGTCGCGGCGGGGTCGGTGGCGCTCGGACTGGCGGCCGCACTGGCGGCGATGGCGACGGCCTATGTGCGGACCACCGCGCGGGCGGCTGGCGCGCCCTCGGATTTCGGCGGACCGATGGCCAAGCAGCACCGCATGGCGGTAGTGACGGCGATGGCGCTGTGGTGCGCCGTCATCCCGCCCTCCTGGCGCGGAGACGCCTGGACGCCGTGGGTGGTGCTGGTGGTGATCCTGCTCGGCTCGCTCGTCACCACCTGGCTGCGGCTGTCCCGCGCCGCCGCGGCGTTGAGGGCGAAGGCATGATCCGCGAGGCTGTCTTCGCCCATCCGGTGACCATCGGCATCGTTGCGGCCACCGTCGCCGTCGTGCTGGTCGCCTTCGCGGTGATTGGCGTCATGACCATCACCGGTCGCGGCACGCCGGAGCTGCGGCGGGAATTGTGGCTGCGCACCGGGTCGTGGTGCCTGCTGCTGCCGCTGATGATGGGGCCGGTGCTGCTCGGGCGCGAATGGGTGATCGGGGCGGTGACGCTGCTCGGCCTCGCCTGCCTGCGCGAATTCGATCGGGCGACAGGGCTGTTCCGGGAGACGCTGATCGCCGGGATCGTGGTGGTTGGCATCCTGGTGGCGAATTTCGCGGCGCTCGATCACTGGTACGGGTTCTTCGTGGCACTCTGGCCGCTGACGGTGGGCGTCATCGTCATCGGTACCCTCCCGCTCGATCGGCCGGCGGGGTATGTGCAGCGCGTCGCCCTCGGCATCCTTGCCTACATGCTGTTCGGCGCCGGGCTCGCGCATCTGTCCTTCATGGCGAATGAGCCCGGCTACCGGCCTATCCTGCTGATGCTGCTGACCACCGTGGCGTTGTCGGATGTCGCGGCCTTCACCTTCGGCAAGCTGATCGGCGGGCCGAAGCTGCTGCCGGCGACCAGCCCGAACAAGTCGATCGCGGGTGCGGTCGGCGCGCTGACCGTCACCACGCTGCTGGTGGCGACGCTGGCCTTCTTCATCTTCCGCGGCACGCCGATGGCGCAGCCGCACTGGCTGCTGATCTTCGGCTTCATCGTCGGCATCGGCGCGCAGGCGGGCGACCTGATGCTGTCGTCGATCAAGCGCGACATCGGCATCAAGGACATGGGCACCATCCTGCCCGGCCATGGCGGCGTGCTGGACCGGTTCAATTCGCTGCTGCTGGTCGCCCCCGCCGCCTTCCACTTCATCCAGTTCTTCGTCGGCTTCGGCATGGGCCAGCCGGCGCGGCTGATCACGGGGGGCTGATGGAGTTCAACCTCCGCCCCGCGCGCGACCATGGGCTTGAGACGGCCGATCGTCTGCGCAGCCTGTCGCGTGAACGCGGCCTGGGCAGCGTCATGCTGGGGCGTGTCTGGCGCGCGGGGCTGCGGGTATATCTGGCGGCGTATCACCGGCTGGAGGTGACAGGGCGGGAGAACCTGCCGGAGCCACCCTTTGTGCTGATCGCCAACCACACCAGCCATCTCGATGCACTGACGCTTTCGGGCGTGCTGCGCGGGCAGGCGGCGCGGCGCGCCCATGCGCTGGCCGCGGGCGACACCTTCTTCAGTTCGACCGTGTCCTCGGTTTTCGCGGCCTATGCCGTGAACGCGCTGCCGGTGTGGCGCAAGCGGACCAAGGCGGGGGAACTGGCGACGCTGCGCGAAAGGCTGGTCGAGGACCGGCTGGTCTACATCCTGTTCCCCGAAGGGACGCGGGCGCGGGACGGCACCATGGCGGCCTTCCAGCCAGGCATCGGCGTGCTGGTCGCGGGCACCACGGTGCCGGTGGTGCCGGCCTTCCTCGATGGCTGCCACACGGCCTGGCCGCCGGATCGCAGCTATCCGGCACCACGCAAGCTGCGGCTGACCATCGGCGCGCCGCTGCGCTTCGGCGACCTGCCGGCGGCACGGGCGGGATGGGAGGCTGCCGCCGCACGATGCGAGGCGGCGGTCCGTGCCCTCGCCGCCGAAGCGACAGGCCGCACGCCCGGCCTATGAGGCTGGCGCCGCCGCCAGCGCCATGCGCAGCGCCGCCTGCTTCACCGCATCGGTGCGGCTGGTCCAGCCGCGGCCGAACACCTCGAAGGTCGGCAGCGACCGGTAATGCTCCATGCGCCCCTGGGCGAATCGAGCAATCAGCTCGGCGGGATCGGCGGCGCGCACGGCGGCGACGGTGATCGGCCCGACCGAGCCGTCATCGGTCACACCGGCAACACGCTGCAGCAGCTTCACGCTGCGCTGCGGACCGGCATTCGTGCCGAAATCGAACACCATCAGGTCGATGCCCGGCGGCAGGTCGTCGCACCGCATCGGGTTCCAGTAGTTGGCGCGGTAGATCTCCTGCGCCTCCTCCTTGGTGAGGTTGCGCACGTCGTCCTCGGTCACGGTCTTCTCGCGGAAGGCTTCCAGCGTCTTCCTGGTGATGCCGAGATTGGTCGCGCCGCCGGGATCGGCGGGATTGTTCACGAAGCCGCCCTCCTGCTGCAGCACCTGGACGAGGCAGGCGGCGAAGTTGCCGCGTCCGGCGGGGCGCTCTGCCGCGGCAGGCCGGACAGGCTGCGCGGCTGGCGGTGCGAGGGGCTGTGCAGCCGCGGCGGGCGCCCGCGCGGCCGTCTGGGCGATTTCCTGCACGCTCTGGATGGCGCGGTTGGTCTGTTCCGTCTGCGCCGCCTGCAGGGTCTGGACCGTGGCATCCTTGCTGCGCGAGCCCTCCGAGGAACCGATCCAGAAATTCACGACCGCGGTGAAGGCGGCGACCAGCGCGCCGACGGTGATGTTGAGGACCGACTTCACGAACTCGCTCGGGCCCGGCTCGGTCTTCCCCAACACCAGCGTGATCAGGACGCCGAAGAAACCGACCGTGACGACCGCCGAAATGAGCGGCGCGCCCCACACCGTGACGCTGCCGCTGCGTGCCAGTTCGACCATCGTGCTCCGGGCGCCCTGGGTATCGGCGATGCGGCTCTTGAGGTCTTCGAACTCGGCCTTGCGGGCGGCATCAGCGGCATCGCGCTGGGCCTTCTCCTGTTCCAATGCGATCTCGGCAAGCCGGATCTTGAGCTGGGTGACGGCCGCAGGATTGGCGTCGAGCTGCCGCTGCGCCTCGACCGGGTCGTCGGAGCCGGTGACGCTTCGAACGGCCTCGGCAACATGGCCGGCCGAGGTGCCGGCGCGGTCGCCGGCAATGATGCGGACCACGTCCGGCACCAGTGCGGCGGCAAGGGCGACGAGGGGAAGCGACATCGCTTGGTCCTCCCGAAGGGGCAGGCTGTTGCCCCGGGGACGTCCGCCGCCTGGCCAGACGCAACGGCCAACCGCCGGTCGCACCGGTATGCGTGCAGAAGCGCTGGGACCGCGTACCCGCTTCCTGACCTCCGCCGCGCTGCGGCACCGTTCTTCCGCGGGCAACTGTCCCTGGTATTCGGAGCCTATCCCAATCGTTCGTCGCCGAGGGCGATAAACGCTACGGGACAGTTCCCAGCATGGCGGCGCCCGCACGGGGTTGCCGTGCGCCGGATCACGTCGCGCGGGCCGCGCCCCGATGGCGTCAGGGCCGGAATCAGCCGATGCCCTGCAGCTGCCTGATCCGGGCGATCAGCGGCGCCGTCGTCGGATCCTGCTCGGCGTCGAGGCCCTCCAGCGCCGGCAGGATATGCGCAGCGAGCTGCTTGCCGAGTTCCACCCCCCATTGGTCGAAAGGGTTGATCCCCCACAGCGCACCGAGGCAGGCGACCTTGTGCTCATACAGCGCGACCAGCTGGCCGAGCGTGAAGGGGTCGAGGTGCGGCAGCAGGATCACCGTGCTGGGCCGGTCGCCGGTGAAGACGCGGTGCGGCGCGACCTGGTCGATCCTCGCCGCCGGCGCGCCGGCCGCCGCCATCTCCGCCCGCACGGCCTCCTCGCTGCGCCCGACCAGAAGCGCCTCGGCCTGGGCCAGGCCGTTGGCGAGCAGCTTGCGGTGGCTGTCCGGATGCGCATGGCCGGGATTGGCGACCAGGATGAAATCGACCGGCACGGGCGTCGGTGACTGGTGGATCAGCTGCATGAAGGAATGCTGCGCATTGGTGCCGGGTTCGCCGAACACCACTGGCCCGGTGCCGCGCGGGACCGGCGAGCCGTCGATGCGCACCGCCTTGCCGAGGCTTTCCATCTCCAATTGCTGGAGATGGGCGGGGAAGCGCGCCAGCCGCTCATCATAGGGCAGCACGGCGCGGGCGGGATAACCGAGGCCGTTGACGTGCCACACCTCGGCCAGCGCCAGAAGCACCGGCAGGTTGGCCTCGAGCGGGGCCGACAGGAAATGCTCATCCATCGCCCGCGCGCCGGCGAGGAAGCGTTCGAATTCCGGCCAGCCCAGCGCGAGCGCGAGCGACAGGCCGATCGCGCTCCAGACGCTGAAGCGCCCGCCGACCGTGTCGGAGAAGCCGAAGACGCGTTCGGCCGGGATGCCGAAGGCCGCGGCCGCCTTCAGGTTCGTCGACAGCGCGACGAGATGCGTCGCGGCCCCCGCATCGCCCAGCGATTCGGCGAGCCAGCCGCGCACCAGCGCGGCATTGGTCATCGTCTCCTGCGTCGTGAAGGTCTTCGACGCGACCAGCACCAGCGTGCGTGCGGGATCCAGCCGCGGCCGCAGCGCATCCCACGCATGGGCATCGACATTGGCGAGGTGGTGCGCGCGCATCGGGCAGCCCGGCGTCCAAAGCGCGCGCGCCGCCATGAAGGGGCCAAGGTCGGAGCCGCCGATGCCGATATTGACCACATCGGTGAAGCGCTGGCCGGTCGCACCCCGGATGCTGCCGTCATGCACCGCCTCGGTGAAGGTCTGCATGCGCGCGCGCGTCTGCCGGGCCAGGGCCAGAGCACGGTCCATCGACGGGCCGGCGCCGGCGGGCGGCGCGCCATCGGGCACGCGGAGGGCGGTGTGCAGCGCGCTGCGTCCCTCGGTCACGTTCACGGCATCGCCGCGCAGCAGGGCATCGCGAAAACCCGCCACGTCGGTGGCACGCGCCAGGTCGAGCAGCGCATCGAGCACCGCCGGCCCGATCGCGGTGCGGGACAGGTCCAGCAGTACGTCGCCCGCGCGATGCGTCATCCGCGCCGGACGGTCCGGATCTGCGGCGAATAGCGGGCGGATGGCCGCCCCCCCGGGTCGTCCGGCAAGGGCGTCGAGGGCGGACCAGGCGGCGTCGGGCGTCATGCATCGTTCCTGTGCGCGAGCGGGCCCGGATACCCCGCGATCCCTGCATCCTGCATTGAAACCGCCGGTTATGGCACCCGCATGGCGCCGGGCAGCATGGCGCGGCAGGATTGCCAGGGTCTGAAAGGGTTCCTCGACCGGCCAGGTCGCGTGACGCAACTGGATGTCATTGCCAAGGACATTGTCTCTGCTGATGCGGCTGAGAGGTGGCATTCCCTTGAGGGCGGAGTGAGGCGTGGCGGTGTTGCAGGCATGGAGCAGGAGGCGTGAGCGAAGGCGAACGAACCCGGCTCCAGGCCCGGATTCAAGGGGTGACACGATGATGAAGCGCTTGGCCCTGATCGCAAGCCTGTTCGCCGCCGGTCCCGCCGGCGCGCAGGGCCCCGCCCGGCCGCCGGCGGTGCGTTCGGAGGTTGCGGCGCTGCGGCTGGTGGCCCTGCAACGCCTGCCGAACGCAACCGGCGCCGCCCGGGCCGAATACTGCCGCCACCTGTTCGCCACGCCGCGGAGCGAAGCCGCCCGCCGCGTTGCCGCCGCGGGCTGGGGCGTGACGCGGGAAGCCGCGATCGGCCCCTATATGGCGGTCAGTTTCGTCGGCTCGGCCGAGGCCGGCACCAGCGGGTCCTGCCGGCTGGGCGAGGGCAATGTCGGGCTGTTCCGCGGCGCCGACCTTGTCGCCATCGCCTATGCCCCGGCGGCCGGCAGCGCGGCGATCGGCAGCATTCGTCCGGTCGGCCCCGATGCGCTGCGCATCTGGGATGGCGACGTCCTGAGCCAGCCGGTCGCCGACCTGCGGCTCGGCGCCGATGGCACCGTCGCCATCGTGCCGGTCGCCGCCGAGGACCGTGCCTGCGCCGGGGCCGCCGTGGTGCCCAACATCTATGGCCGCCCGATCGACCAGGCGCGCGCGACGCTGTTCCGGCATGGCTGGAAACCCGAACCGCCCGCCGGCCCGCGCAATGACGCCGACACCCGCGTCGCCGACCTGGTGCGCCACGGCGTGCCGGAAGTCGAGGATTGTTCCGGCACCGGCTTCGGCTTCTGCGGCTTCAACTACCGCGGCGCGGCCGCGTCGCTGAGCGTCACGACGGCGGGCGACGGACCGATGCCGACCGTGGCGGGATACGATGTGACCTGCCGGTGACCCGGTGCCGGTACGGCTGGAAGGCGGCGTTGCGCCGGTGACGCCGATAGGGGCGGAGGGGGCCTTGCCCCATCCGCCCCCAACAAAGGCTTGAGGCCCTTGGAAGTCTTGACCTGGTGCGGGCGCCTGGTCCCGGGACGATCGGGGCATGCCACGCCGGGCACGCGATCGACCTTCGGCGTGGATCCCAATTGTCACGCCGCGCACCGGATGGGGGCTTCCATCGCCGGTGCGCGCCGCGTCCATGGGCCCCTTGGGGGCTGATCCGGCGGGCCTACAATCCGACCGGCTGCCCCGCCACCGTCACCGCCAGCGAATCCGGCTTCAGCAGCGAGCCCGCGAAGCGCACCGCATCCGTCCGGGTGATAGCCCGCAGCCGGTCGTTGCGCCCGGCCAGCCAGCCGATCGGCCGGTCGTTGCGCCGCATCGCCAGCAGCGTGCCCGCAATGCGCCGGCTGTCGGTGAATTGCAGCGGCAGGGACCCGGTCAGATAGGCCACGGCCTCCTCCAGCTCGGCATCGGTCGGGCCGGACTGGGCAAGGTCGGACCAGACGCTGCGCGTCACCTCCAGCGCCTCGGCGACGCGGCCGTTCTCGGTGGCGAAGCCGCCGGTGACGACGCCGCCGCCGAACAGCGTGTCGAGCCCGACGCCGATGCCATAGGTCAGCCCGCGCTGCACCCGCACCGCTTCCATGAGGCGGGAGGAGAAGCCACCGCCGCCCAGCACGCGCAGCACCACCTGCGCCACTTCCCAATCCGGGTCCTGCGGCGCGATGCCGGGCTGGCCGAACACGATCTGCGACTGCGGGCCGGGCACCGTGACGACCTGGCGGCCGAAGGCGGTGAAGCGAGGCAGCGGCGGCGGGGTGGCCGGCGCGCCGGCGGGCAGGGCGCCGAACAGATCCGCCATCAGCGCCGCCAGCCGGGCCGGTCGGATCGCACCGGCCACGCCGATCAACAGCCCGCCGCCGCGCAATTGCGCGTCGAGGCTGGCGCGCAGCGCCTCGGGCGGAATGGCGGCGAGGCTTTCCGCCGTGCCGGTCGCCGGCCGCCCGGCCGGATGGTCGGGGAAGGCCGAGGCCCAGAAGGCGCGCCCGGCCTGGCCGCGCGGTGTTTCAAGCTGGGTCCGCGCGCCGGCGATCGCCCGGGCGCGGACGCGTTCCAGAGCATCGGCATCCATCCGCGGCGCGGTCATCGCCAGCCTGGCGAGGCGCAGCGTTTCGGGCAGCGCATCGGCGAGGCACCGGAAGCTGCCCTCGAAGGTATCGCGCCCGGCGGAGAAGCTCAGCCCGATCGCCGAATCGCGCAGCGCATCGGCAAAGGCCAGGGAGCGGAGGTCGCCGGCACCTTCGGTCAGCATCGCCGCGGCCATGGCGGCGGTGCCCTCGCGGCCCGGCGCGTCCGTCGAAGCCCCCCCGGGCCAGGACCAGGACACGGAGACGACCGGGACGGAATGATCCTCGACCAGCCAGGCGGAAAACGGACCGGACTCGACGACCTGGATCGGCAGGGTGAAAGCGTCAGTCATCGGATCACGCCCCTTCCGGCAGCAGCCAGGCGGTCGTGTTCGGCGCGGCGCCGAGCACGGCGCGCGCCGCCTCCGCCACCTGCGCCTGCGTCACGGCGCGCAGCCGGGCGGGCCAGTATTCGACCACGTCGGCCGACAGGCCGATGGCGAGCACGCCGCCCAGCATGCGCGGCGCCGCGCCGAAGCTGTCGAGTGCGAGCAGCGAGCCCGAGGACATCTGGCGGATGGCGCGGGCCACCTCGGCCTCGGTCGGGCCGTCCTGCAGCAGGGTGGCGATCACCGCGTTGGCGGCTTCCTCCAGCCGTTCGGGGGTCACGCCGCGGCGCGGCACGCCATAGACCATGAACTCGGTCACCCCGGCGGCCTCGCTGTCGTAGGAGGCACCGGCCTGCACGGCGAGGCCGGTTTCGACCAGCGCGGCATGCAGGCGCGAGCCCTGGCCGCTGCCCAGCAGATGCGCCAGCACTTCCAGCGGCAGGGATTGCTCGGCCCTGGCGGTGGTCAGCGAGGGCGCCATCCAGGCGCGCAGCATCAGCGCCTCGCGGGCCTGGGGCTCGCGGACGGTCAGGCGAGGCTCATGGGCCGTGGCGGGGGCCGGGGCACGGTCGCGGCGGCGGACCTCGCGGGCCGGGACGGGGCCGTAATGCTCGTCCACCAGGGCGCGGGCCTCGGCCTCGCTGACCGCGCCGGCGATCACAAGGGTCGCATTGGCCGGTGCGTAGAAGTGCCCGTGGAAGTCGGTGAGGTTGTCGCGGCTGATGGCGCGGATCTCGTCCGCCCAGCCGATGATCGGCCGGCCGGGCCAGGCCTGCGGGCCCCACAGCGCGGCGCGGAAGGCCTCCTGGAAGCGGGCGCGGGGATTGCTGTCGGTGCGCTGGTTGCGTTCCTCGAGCACGACGCGGCGCTCGCTTTCCAGTTCGTCGGCCGGGATCAGGGCGGCGGCGAGGCGGTCGGCCTCCATCGCCATGATCATCGGCAGGCGGGACGCCTCGACCTGCTGGTAATAGGCGGTGACGTCGCGGGAGGTGAAGGCGTTGTCGTTGCCGCCTTCGCGCGCCACCCGGCGCGACAGCGTCCCCGAGGGCACGTTCGGGCTGCCCTTGAACATCATGTGTTCGAGGAAATGCGCGACACCCGAGCGGCCGGCCGGGTCTTCGGCGCCGCCGGCGGCGTAGTAGAGGTACTGGGCGACCACCGGGGCGCGGCGGCTTTCCACCAGCGCGACGGTCAGGCCGTTGGGCAGGGTCCAGATCCTGGCGCCGAACAGCGGGGCCTCGGCGGCGGGTGGCGCGGCGGCGACGGACGGCGTGGCCTGCGCGGCGGCGCGGGCCAAGGGCGCGGCGGCGAGTGTCGCGGCGGCGGCGCAGAGAGTGTGGCGGCGGGTGATGTCGGGCATATCCGCAAGATGGCCCCGGCCCGGCGCCAGGTGAAGCGTCACGATGCGGTCTTACGGAAGTGTATGCCGTCGGCCGGGATCACCCGCCGGCATGCCCCGTTTCCCCAGTGCTGGCCCGTCGTCCTTCGGCCCGACGCCCTGCATCCGGTCGCGACCGCGAAGTGCTGCCGCGCCCAGGCCTGCCGCCATTTCAAGAGTGACAGCCCGTGGCGCGAAGGCAAGACCAGGGGATGCCGGCCACCTGCCGTTCGGGCTCACAGGACCGCAGGTTGCCGGCCTGCCGGGGGAGCTGCGGCGCGGGATCGCAGGCGGGTCGCGCGACATGCGCCCGGATGGGGCTCGCCCTTCCAAGCCAAGCGATCAAAGGCTTCAAGCCTTCGGCGGAGTAGGCCTGAGCGAGGCCACGCCCGTCCCGGTTCCACAGCCGAGGCTACAGGGTCGCCGCGATCAGAAGCCCAGCCATTCCCAGAATGACTTCCGGCGCGGCTGCACCACGGGGGTCTCGCCGATCTCGACATCGCGGCCGAGGGCGGCGTTTTCCCGGATGCGCTGCGATTCGCGGGCCGGATCGACCGGCGTGCCCGGCGGCGGCGGGTCGCGCCAGAAGATCAGTCGGTCGGTCAGGCTGCGGTCCGGCTGGTCCAGCCGAAGGCTCTCCTCATCCACGCGGCGGCGGATGCCCCCGGGGGCGTCGGGGCCGGCGCGCTGCAGCAGGGCGGCCTCGCCGACGCTGGGGCGTGCCGCGGCGGGCGTGCGGCGCGGGTCCTGCAACGCCAGCCCGGGCGACAGCAGCGCTTCCGCCTGCTGGCTGGAGGTGCGTTCCTGCGGCCGGGCCGAACCCGGCGTCGGGCTGGGCAGCGTGGTCATGTCCGGCGGCATGGACAACGGCGCGCGGGTGGTGACCTGGAACTCGTCGGGTGCGTCGCGCACCAGGCCAAGCGTACGCGCGGTGCTGTCGCCGCAGGCCGGCAGCAGCGCGGCCAGGGCGAGAGTGGCAAGGGCGGGGGGGAGGCGCTTCCTCATGTCCCTTCCTTAAGCCCGGGCTTGGGCCGGAACAAGGCATCGGCGACCAGGGCGATGACGCCGCATACGATGGCCGCATCGGCGATGTTGAAGACATACCAGTGCCAGTCCCAGGCCGAGGCGTCCACGAAATCCACCACGGCGCCGAAACGGACCCGGTCGATCACGTTGCCGATCGCCCCGCCGACCACGGCGCCCAGCGCCGCGGCGGTCAGCCGGTTCTCGGCCCGTGCCATCCAGCGCAGCAGGAAGGCGGCGATGGCCGCGGCCAGCAGCGCCAGCGCCAGGTGGTGCCAGGACCCGTTGCCCGACAGCAGCCCGAAGGTGACGCCGCGGTTCCACACCATGGTGAGGTCGAGCGCGAAGGGACCGGCTTGCAGAACGGGAATGCTGCCAACCTCGGGCAGGCGGGCGACATCCAGGATCCACCATTTGCTGGCCTGGTCGGCGAGAAGGATGCCCGCGGCGATGGGCAGGCCGAGGCGCAGGCTCATGCCGCTCTCCTGGTCGAAAGGGCATAGGACAGGGCCCAGCCCATCATCAGAACACCACCGGCCACCACCGCGATGTCGGCGAGGTTGAAGGCGAAGCCGACATCGCCGCGGCGGACGACCAGATAGTCGACGACGGCACCGCGGCCCATGCGATCCGCGAGGTTGCTCGCCGCGCCACCGACCACCGCGCCGCGGCCGATGTTCAGCACCAGCCAGCGCGAACGGAGCATCCGCAGCAGCATGAAGACGGCCACCAGCACGACGAGCGTCAGCACCATGAAGCGGGGCCAGCCGTCGGCCGGCAGCAGCGTGCCGAAGAAGATGCCGGGGTTGAGCACCCGCATCGCGCTGAGGCCTGCCTCGGCGTGCCCGATCAGCGGCACCGCGGCGCCTGGCGCGAGCGCGGCCAGCGCCCAGGACTTCAGCGCCTGGTCCAGCACAAGGACCAGCAATGCCGTGACAAGGCCGGCGCGCAGCGTCATGCGGGCTTGTCTGCCAGGGCGTCTTGCGCCTCCACGGCGTCCTCGCAGCGCAGGCAGAGCGTGGGGTGCTTCGAGGAACGGCCGACCTCGGGCAGGACGCGCCAGCAGCGCGCGCATTTGGTGCCGGGGGCGGGCGTGACGCTGGCCAGGGCGTTCAATTCGCGTCCCGTCAGGCCGTCGGGCATGGTCAGGACGTCGCCGGTGAGGTCGAGCGCGCTGACGATGCACAGTTCGGCCCAGGCTTCGGGCGTCAGCAGGGAACGATCCGTCTCCTGCTCCAGGAGCAGCCGAACGGCAGCCTGGAGCGACGATCCGACCATGCCGCTGGTCCGCGCATTCTCGATCTGCCCGGTGATCGTGCGGCGGATCTCGCGCACCCGCATCCACTTCGCGGCCAGCGCCGCATCCTTCCAGCCCTCGGGCACGAAGGGGAAGTCGAGCAGATGCACGCTCCCTTCCTCACCTTCCGCCGCCCCGGCCCCCCAGCGCGCCTGCCAGGCTTCTTCCGCCGTGAACACCAGCACCGGCGCGAACCAGGCGCAAAGGCTGCGATGCAGGATGTCCAGCACCGTGCGCGCGGCGCGCCGGCGCAGGCTGTCCGGCCGGTCGCAGTACAGCGCGTCCTTGCGGATATCGAAGTAGAAGGCGGACAGGTCCGTCGCGCAGAAATTGTGGATCTCGGGATAGACGCCGGTCCAGGCGAAGCGGTCCGCTGAATGCGGGTCCGACGCGGCGCGGATCTTCGCATCGAGTTCCGTCACCCGATGCAGCACCCAGCGTTCGAGTTCCGGCAACTCGGCATAGGGAACCGTCTCGGCCTCCGAGAAATCCTCGAGGCTGCCGAGCAGCCAGCGCAGCGTATTGCGGATGCGGCGATACAGTTCCGCCTGTTGCTTGAGGATCTCCGGCCCGATGCGCAGGTCGAGCGCGGTGTCGGAATTCATCACCCACAGGCGCAGGATGTCCGCACCGTACTGCTTCATCACATCCTGGGGCGCGGTGACGTTGCCCATGGATTTCGACATCTTGCGGCCCTGCTCGTCGAGCACGAAGCCATGCGTCAGCACCGCCTTGAAGGGGGCGACGCCGTTGGTGCCGACCGATTCCAGCAGGGACGAATGGAACCAGCCGCGATGCTGGTCCGATCCTTCGAGGTACAAATCCGCCGGGAAAGGCAGCCCGCGCGGCGGCAGCACGAAGGCGTGGGTGCTCCCGCTCTCGAACCACACATCGACGATGTCCATGACCTGTTCGTACAGCGCCGGATCGCGGTCGGGGCCGAGGAAGCGCGCGGCGGCACCCGGCTTGTACCAGGCATCGGCACCTTCGACGCGGAAGGCCTCGACGACGCGCTCGATGATCGCGGGGTCGCGCAGCGGCTCGCCGGATTGCTTGGACACGAAGATCGGGATCGGCACGCCCCAGGCGCGCTGGCGGCTGATGCACCAGTCTGGCCGCGCGGCGATCATCGAACCGATGCGGTTACGCCCGGCGTCGGGGACGAAATAGGTCGCGTCGATCGCCGCCAGCGCCTTGGTACGGATCGCGTTGGCGTCGTCCATCGCGATGAACCATTGCGGCGTGGCGCGGAAGATCACCGGCTTCTTGGATCGCCAGGAATGCGGGTAGCTGTGCGTCAGCTTGCCGATCGCCGCCAGCGTGCCGGCGGCGCGCATCGCGTCATAGACGGCGGTATGCGCCTTGAAGACGTGCAGCCCCTCGAAGCCCGGCGCGTGCTGGGTGAAGGTGCCGTCGTCGTTGACCGTCTCGGGGATCGGCAGGCCGTGGACACGGCCGAGGTTGAAGTCGTCCTCGCCATGGCCCGGCGCGATATGGACGAAGCCGGTGCCGGCTTCGGTGGTGACGAAGTCGCCTGGCAGCAGCGGCACGTCGAAATCGTATCCGGTGCCACGCAGCGGATGGGCCGCTATCGCACCTTCAAGCTCCGCACCTTTCAGAACGCGCTTGATGGAATGCGCGCCGATGCCGGCGTCCTTCTCGAAGCCGGGCAGTAGCGGCAGCGCGACCAGGAGCCGGTCGCCGACCTTGATCAACGAGGTCTCCGTCACGCCCTCGACATGCACCAGCGCGTAGTCGATCTCGGGGCCATAGGCGACGGCGCGATTGCCCGGCATGGTCCAGGGCGTGGTGGTCCAGATCACCACATCGGTGCCGATCAGATCCTCGGCCTTCGCCTTCAGCACGCGGAACTTCGCGTGCAGCGTCGGCGAGACATGGTCGTGGTATTCGATCTCGGCTTCCGCCAGCGCGGTCTTTTCCACCGGCGACCACATCACCGGACGCAGGCCGCGATAGAGCGACCCGTTCAGCAGGAACTTGCCGATCTCCCCGGCGATCTTCGCCTCGGATTCGAAATCCATCGTCGCGTAGCGGTCGGACCAGTCGCCGGCGACGCCCAGGCGCTGGAATTCGGCCGACTGCACGCCGAGCCAATGCGTGGCATAGGCGCGGCACTCGGCGCGGAAATCCAGCACCGGCACCGCGTCCTTGTCGCGGCCCTTGGACCGGTATTCCTCCTCGACCTTCCATTCGATCGGCAGGCCGTGGCAGTCCCAGCCCGGCACGTAGTTGGCATCGTATCCGGCCATCTGCGCGGCGCGGTTGACCACGTCCTTCAGGATCTTGTTCAGCGCATGCCCGATATGGAGGTTGCCGTTCGCATAGGGCGGGCCGTCATGCAGCACGAAGGTGTCGCGGCCCTTGGACTGCGCGCGCAACTTCTCCCACAGGCCGAGCCTGGCCCAGCGTTCCAGCATGGCGGGCTCGCGCTTCGGCAGGTCGCCGCGCATCGGGAAGGGGGTCTTGGGCAGGAAGACGGTGCCGCGATAGTCGCGGGCCTCGGCGGGGCTGTCGGTCATGGGTGCCTGTCTCGGTGCGCCCGGCACCGGTCAGTCGGGCGGGCGTCGTGTCGGGGGAAAGCGCGCGCTGGAACCCGGCCCTCAGCGGAGGGCCGGGACGGTAATTCGCCGCTGCGCGACCCGGAGCATGACAGGCTTATGGGGAGGGGGACCGCCGGGCGTCAAGCCGCCGCGGCCTCGGTTTCCGGGGCCGCGGGCCGGGCCCCCGCGCCGGCCGGTGCCGCGACGAGGCGGCCGGCGCGGCACGGGCTGCGGATGCGCGAGGCCGGGCACGCCTCCCGGCTCCCCCAGGCGCCGCCGCCTGTGCGTTGGCGGGCGCGGCCGGCCGTCCCCCAGGGCAGAGGCGGGCGGCAGCGCGGTTCCCGCTCGCCCTGGCTGGCGGCGATCCCACTAGCCTTCGCTCACGCCGGACCGGCACCGGCCCGCAGCCATGCCGGCCACCCATGCAGGGCATCGTCGTTGGATGGGCAGGTAGCCGCTGGACCTGTCCGATTGAGAACGGCCCAGATCAGGTTTCGCTCGCCCGTCCTCGCGAAGCCCGCTCTCTGCCCTTGTTTCATCGGGCATCTTCATGCACACGACTGATCCGAGCCCGGTGGGATCTGCTCGGGAGCGTGATGGCACGTCGGTGCGCATGCACCGGACGTCGAAATCACATGCTCTACCGCCGCATCCGCTGGTCGGATCGCGCCATCGGCTGGTCGATCCCAAGCCCGGTGAGGCAGGCGCCCGGCCGCACCTCGCTGGTCGCCGAGGCCAACGCCGCGCACAGCAGCGGGGCCCGCATCTCCCACCCCAGGGCACCGGGCAGGGCGCCGATCGCATAGGCCGCCGGGCCGTCGCCGCCGAGCGCGATGGCGGCGGCCAGCCGCGGGCCATCCGGGCCGAGGTAGCGGCGCGCGACCTCCTCCCGCGTTGCCGCCAGCACGGCCGGACCGGCAGCGCCGATACCAATCGCCACGATGAGCCCGGCGCCGGCATCCACCTGCAGCGCGCGGACCACGCCCAGCACCTCCGCCACCGGTCCGGCTGGCGGTGTCCGGCATTCGTCCACCACGCGCGACGGCACTTCCAGCACGGCGGCAAGCTCGGGGACCAGCGCCCTGACGATCGTGCGGATCGCTGCCTCGGCATCGGCCGCGGCAAAGACGGCCACGGCGGCGTCGCCGACCATCCAGTCCCGCGGCAGGTTCAGCACCAGCAGCCGGGCGCAGGGGCGCGGCGCACCGTCTTCGGTTGCCGGCCGCGCCCAGACGAGGTCCACGCTGGCGAAGGGTTCATCTGCCGCGGCCGGGGCCAGAGCGGCGAGAATGATGGCCAGCCCTGCGGCGACCGGCCTGGGGATGCAGCGCATCGGAGCCTCCCGAACTCGTGAGGTTCCGGGAGATTACGCCCGAACGCGCCGCCAATCTGTGTCATTTCGCACGGCGGGCGAGCGAATCAGCCCAGCGCGGCGCGGGCGTCCACCACATCCTGCGCGATCGCCACCTTCAGCTCCTCGAGCCCGGCGAATTTCGCGTCGGGCCGCAGGAAGCGGACCAGCCGCACGCCGATTTCCTGGTCGTAGAGATCGCCGCTGTAGTCGAAGATGAAGGTCTCGAGCCGCGTTTCCGGGTCGCCGCCCAGCGTCGGGCGGCGGCCGACATTGGCGACACCCTTGGCCTGCGTGCTGTCCGGCAGGGCGACGGTCACGGCATAGACGCCGCGGGCCGGTTCCAGGTGGCGGCCGATCCAGATATTCGCCGTCGGCCAGCCGAGCACCCGGCCGAGCTTGTCGCCATGCACCACCGGCCCGCGGATCTCCCAAGGGCGGCCGAGTTTCTCGGCGGCGCGTTCGGGATAACCATCCTGCAGCAGGCGGCGGATGCGGGTGGAGGAGATCGCCTCCCCGTCATGCTGCACGGGCGGGACGATGGACAGGCCCATGCCGCGCTTCTCGGCTTCGCGCGCCAGGAAGGCGATGTCGCCGCCGCGGCGGTGGCCGAAGGCGAAATCCGGCCCGCAGGCCAGGTGCCTCGCACCCAGGCCCTGGTGCAGCACCTCCTCCACGAACGCCTCGGCGGTCATGGCGGCGAAGGCGTCGTCGAAGGGCAGGGCGTAGACGAAGGACGCCCCGGCGGCGGCGAGCGCGGCCGCCTTGGCGGGCAGCAGGGTCAGCCGGAAGGGCGGGTCGTCGGGGCGGAAATGCTCGCGCGGGTGGGGTTCGAAGGTCAGCGCGGCGAGCGGCAGGTCGGGCCGTGCCGCATGGGCCGCGCGCAGCACCGCGGCGTGGCCGAGATGCACGCCGTCGAGGTTGCCGAGCGCGATGGTCGCACCGCGCGCGGCCGCCGGCACGTCGCGCCAGCCGTTGATGATGGTCGCCATGATGGTCAGCCCTCGCCCGGCAGCAGCCAGCGGGGCACGGCCGGCGGGGTGAAGGTCGAGAGGGCGTCGAGCGCCGCCTCCGGATTCGCAGCGATGCGCGCCATGGGGCGCATCTCAGGCTTCAGCAGGCCCTCGGCGACCATGTGGTCGAACATCGCCATCTGCTTCTGCCAGAAGCCCAGCGTATCGATGAAGACGACCGGCTTGCTGTGGATGCCGAGTTGCAGCCAGGTCAGGGCCTCGACCACTTCCTCCAGCGTGCCGAAGCCGCCGGGCAGCACCAGGAAGCCGTCCGACATCTCGGCCATCATCGCCTTGCGTTCATGCATGGAGGCGACGATGCGCAGGTCCTTGAGTTCGCCGTTGCCGGCTTCACGCTTCACCAGGCCATGCGGGATGATGCCGGTGACGTCCCCGCCAGCGGCCAGCACGGCGCGCGAGACGACGCCCATTAGCCCGACGGCGCCGCCGCCATACACGAGGCCAAGGCCGCGCCTGGCGATGGCGCGGCCCAATGCCTCGGCATCGCGCGCATAATCCGGCCGCGCACCGACAGCCGACGCGCAGAACACACAGACACGACGCATGGGTCTACTCCGCCGCCCTGGTCATGCTGGCGCGCGACGGGACGGAGACATAGGCCTCGCCTTCCAGCACCGGTTCGCCCTTCACCGTGCAGACGGTGCGCAGCGTGGCGCGGTGCTTGTCGGGGTGCAGGGCCATCACCTCGACCGTGGCGGTCACCGTCTCGCCGATCTTCACCGGGGCGCGGAACTTCAGCGTCTGCGACATGTAGATGGTGCCAGGGCCCGGCAGCTGCGTGCCCAGCACCTTGGTGATCAGCCCCGCCGCCAGCATGCCGTGCGCGATGCGTTCCTTGAAGATGGATGTCGCGGCGTATTCGGCATCCAGGTGCATCGGGTTGGTGTCGCCGGTGACCGCGGCGAACAGCACGATGTCCGCTTCCGTGACGGTCTTGGAGAATTTCGCGGTCAGGCCGACCGACAGGTCCTCGAAGGCATAGGCGTCTGGCATGGGAGGCTTAGGTCCCCGTTGTGCGGTGCGGAAGGGTCGGTAGCCCCCCCGCCCCGGATGGACAAGGGAAAACCCCACTGCCAGAAACCCGGCCTTCCCCGCACAAGGATTTCCGCCATGCCGCAGACCGAGATCGGTTCCTCCGAACGCCTGCTTGAGGAACTCAAGGGCTGGGTGCTTCATGAGACGCCGACCACCGACGCGGCGGCCGTGAACGGCCTGATCGACAAGGCGCAGGCCGAACTGGCCGCGGTCGGCGCGGCGCTGGAACGGATCCCCGGCACCGACGGCTATGGCGACACGCTGATCGCCCGCACGCCGGGCGAGGGCGCGCCGGTCGTCGTCGCCGGCCATCTCGATACGGTGTGGGACCATGGCACGCTGGCGAGTTCCATGCCCTGGAAGGTGGATGGGCCGAAGGCCCACGGCCCTGGCATCTACGACATGAAGGCGGGGTCCTTCTTCGCGTTCCATTCGGTGCGCGAGATCCTGCGCCAGAAGGTGAAGACCAGGCGCCCGATCATCCTGCTGCTCACACCCGATGAGGAGGTCGGCAGCCCGACCAGCCGCGCGCCGATCGAACGCGCCGCGACCGGCGCGCGCGCCGTGCTGATCCCCGAGCCGGCGGGTGGGCCGAACGGGTGCTGTGTGACGGCGCGCAAGGGCGTCGGGCGCTTCGTGATGAAGGTGCATGGCGTGTCCGCCCATGCCGGCGGCAATTGGCAGGATGGGCGTTCCGCCGTGGTGGCGCTCGCGCGCAAGATCCTGGAGGTCCATGCGCTCACCGACCTCGCCGGCGGCACCACGACCAATGTCGCGCCGATCTGGGGCGGCACCCGGCCCAACGTCGTGCCGCCCGAGGCCGGCTGCGAGATCGATTGCCGCGTCACCTCGATCCCCGAGGGCGAGCGCATCGAGCGCCTGATCCACGCCATGGCCGGCGAGGCCGACGGCATCCGCATCGAGGTCGAGGGCGGGATGAACCGCCCGCCGATGGTCGAGACGCCCGAGATCACCGCGCTGTACGAGATGGCGCGGGGGATCGCTGCGACGCATGGCTACGACCTGCCGAACCAGCATCGCGGCGGCGGGTCGGACGGCAATTTCACCGCGGCGATCGGTACGCCAACCCTGGACGGGCTCGGCTGCACGGGCGCCGGGGCGCATGCGCCCTTCGAGCACATCCTGTGGCAGGACCTGGCGGCGCGTTGCGCAACGCTGTGCACGCTGCTCGAGACGATCGACTGAGCCGGTGCTGAAGGCGGGCGGGATCTACGCCCTTGCCGCCGCCGCCGAGATCGGCGGCTGCTTCGCCGTCTGGGCGGTGCTGCGCCTTGGGCGCAGCACGCTCTGGCTGGTCCCCGGCGTGGTGCTGCTGGTCACCTTCGCGTGGCTGCTGACGCGGGTGGAAACGGCGGCGGCCGGGCGCGCCTTCGCGGCCTATGGCGGGGTCTACATCGCGGCGTCGCTGGCCTGGATGTGGAGTGTGGAAGGGCTGCGGCCGGATCGCTGGGATGCGGTGGGCGCGGCGCTGTGCCTGGTGGGGGCGGGGGTGATCCTGGCGGCGCCGCGGGGCGCGTGACCGCGCTGGGTGTTGAAAGGTTGGAGGGGCGCTGCCCCTCCAAACCACCCTGCCAGGGGCCAGCGGGCCCTTGGACCGCGGATTTTGGTGCTTTGCACCAGGCACGGTGCTCGGCTGGATCGGTGCCATGGATGGCACCACGGCTCTCATTCAGCGCCAAAACTGAGGTTTCCAAAGGCCTTATGCCTTTGGTGGGGTGAGGTCCGGAGAGGGGCAAAGCCCCTCTCCGAGGCGCCGCGCCACGATATCGACGCGCGTCTGCGGCAATGCCCCCTCGGTTGCCCCGCGTCACCCTGCTCGCGGCCGGCGAGATCGGACGGGCAGCGCGGCCGGCGCGACCGACGCCGCCCGCGCGGCCGTCTCGAACCGATAGGGCGCCGCCCCTTCCTCCGCCGGGTCCAGCACCAGCCGGTGTTCCAGCGGCGGGAAGGCTCGGCTGCGGCAATCCGCGCGGTCGCACAGCCGGCATGACAGGCCGATGCCCACCGCGGCGGCCTCCAGGTCGATCCCTTCCGCGTAGACCAGTTCCGGCGCGCGGGTGATATCGCAGCCCATGGCGACGACATGCACCGGCGGCGGTTCGCCCCAATGCGCGGGTGCGCCCTGCACCGTCTGCGCGATGGTCAGGAAGGTCGCGCCATCCGGCAGGCGAGACACCTGCACGCGGATGCGCCCGGGCGTGGTGAAGGCTTCATGCACCACCCAGCGCGGGCAGGATCCGCCGAAGCGCGCAAAGGGGAAGCCGGCGGCAGAAAACCGCTTGCCGACATTGCCGGCGGGATCGACGCGCAGGAAGAAGAAGGGCACGCCGCGCGCGCCGTCGCGCTGCATCGTGGACAGGCGCTGCGCCGCCTGCTCGAAGGACACGCCGAAGCGCGCCGCCAGCGCCTCGATGTCATGGCGCAGTTCCCGCGCGGCGGCGAGATAGGCGGCGTAAGGCATCAGGAGCGCGGCGGCGGCGTAGTTCAGCAATCCGATGCGGATCAGCTGCGCGGCCTCCGGCGTGGACGGTTCGGCGCCAGCCATGGCGGCGTCCACAGCCTCGCGCGCTTCCAGCAGCATCAAGGTGAAGGCCATCTGGAAGCCGCGGGATTCGCGCGGCAGGGATTCCGACAGATACAGCACCCGCGCCGCCGCATCGTGGCGTCGCAGCGCGCCATCCAGCGGGCCGACATGCACCGCCAGGCCATGGACGCGACGCAGGCGTTCGGCGATGGCGTGGTTCATCTCGGACGGGCGCGTGCCGATCTCGCGGCCGATCGCCTCGGCGGCGGATTCCAGTGCCGGGAAGTGGTTGGCGCGGTCATGGAAGAAGTCGCGCGCTTCCTCATTGGGCAGCAGGATGCGCCGGCCGGTCGGCAGCGCGAGGCCGGAGGAATCCTCCCGCGCGACACGCCAGGCGCGATACAGCGCGAGTACGGCGCGCGCCGCATTCGGCGCCGATGCAGCCAGCGTCGCGACTTCGTTCTCCGGTACTTCCTCAAGGCCGAGCATCGGGTCGGACAGCACCTCGCGCAGGCCGGATTCCAACTGCCGTTCGGCGCTGCCCGACAACGCCGCGAGTTCGACGCCGAGCACCTCCGTCAGCTTGATCAGCAGCGAGGCGGTGACCGCGCGCTGGTCGTGCTCGATCAGGTTCAGGTAGCTCGCGGAAATGCCGAGACGGGTGGCGAGCGATTGCTGCGTCAGGCCGCGCTCGGCGCGCAGTCGGCGGACGGTACGACCGATCAGGGGGCGCGCCATGAATTTACACCCTTCACAAAATCGGCGCCGCGCCTGTGAAAAACACCACGTTCTTGCTGCGCCGCACCCAGGATTGCTGGTGATTTTGGGCAGTGCAATGTGAATTATTCACGGGCGCCGGATGCTCCGGCCGAATGCAGTCCCTGAGGATCACAATGCGCCCGACCAGCACGCCCTGCTTCGCTCCCGATGGTTCCGGCGGTGCCACTCCGCCGCAGGACCCGAACCGCTTCGCCGGTATCCGTCGCGACTACACTGCCGCTGATGTCGCCCGCCTGGCCGGATCCTTCACCGTCCGTCACACGCTGGCCGAGAACGGCGCGCGTCGTCTGTGGGACTTGCTGCGCAACGAGCCCTTCGTGAATACGCTCGGCGCGTTGACCGGCATGCAGGCGTTGCAGCAGGTGAAGGCTGGGCTGAAGGCGATCTACCTGTCGGGCTGGCAGGTGGCCGCCGATGCGAACAGTGCCGGGCAGATGTACCCGGACCAGTCGCTGTATCCCGTGGACTCCGTGCCGAAGGTGATCAGCCGCATCAACGGCTCGCTCCGCCGCGCGGACCAGATCGCGACGATGGAGCGGCTCGACGGCAAGGCCGATGACCGCATCCACTACATGGCGCCGATCATCGCCGATGCTGAAGCCGGCTTCGGTGGCGCGCTCAACGCCTATGAGCTGATGCGCGCGATGATCGAGGCCGGTGCCGCCGGCGTGCATTTCGAGGACCAGCTGGCGAGCGAGAAGAAGTGCGGCCATCTCGGCGGCAAGGTGCTGGTGCCGATCAGCCAGCATATCCGCACGCTGAACGCCGCGCGGCTGGCCGCTGATGTGGAAGGTGTGTCGACCGTGCTGCTGTGCCGCACGGATGCGGAATCCGCGCAGCTGCTGACGGCGGATGTCGACGAGCGCGACCGCCCCTTCATAGGCAATGAGCGCACGCCGGAAGGCTTCTTCCGCATCCGCCCGGGCATGGGCAAGCAGTATGCGATCGCCCGCTCCCTGGCCTATGCGCCCTATGCCGATCTGCTGTGGTGGGAGACCTCGGACCCTGACCTGAACGACGCGCGTGAATTCGCCGAAGCCATCCACCGCGAATTCCCCGGCAAGATGCTCGCCTACAACTGCAGCCCGTCCTTCAACTGGCAGCGGAAGATGGGTGTCGAGGCCGCGGCGCAGTTCCAGCGCGAGATCGGCGCCATGGGCTACAAGTTCCAGTTCGTGACGCTCGCCGGCTTCCACAGCCTGAACCTGTCGATGTTCAAGCTGGCACGCGGCTACGCCGAGCGCGGCATGGGCGCCTACTCGGAGCTGCAGCAGGCCGAATTCGCCGAGGAAGCCAACGGCTTCACCGCGGTGCGGCACCAGCGCGAAGTGGGCGTCGGATATTTCGACGCGGTGGCGATGGCGGCCTCGGGTGGCCGGTCCTCCACCACGGCGATGGAACATTCCACCGAGACCGCGCAGTTCCACGACAGCAAGCAGCCGCAACCGGCGCATTGAACCCAATCGAGAGGAGACCACGACCATGACCAACGATCGCCACGATGACGGCCTCGTGCATTCCCACCGCTGGGCCACGGAACCGTCCCGCCCGGCGCAGCCGAAGCCCCGCGTGACCCCGGCCCCGGTCGAGGATCGCGACGACGGCCTGGTGCATGGCCATGGCTGGGCCTGCGGGCAGCGGGGCCGCCCGTCCCACTGAGGCTGCGGCGCGCGGGACGAGCCCCCTCCCGCTGCGCCCACGGCCGATGCCGTCGTCCTGCAAGGGCGGCGGCATCGCGCGTTGATGGGCCGTGCTGCATCTTGTTGTGGATGCTGTGGCGATGCCGGCGCAACATGCCCCATGGATGCCGCCTCGCATCCAAGGGAGGACATCGGTATGGCCGAGGATCCCGACACGTTGGGCGATGCACGGAGCCGCTACGAGAACCAGCGCTTCCGGGCCATGATGGAACGCAACAAGGCGTCGAACCCCGAATACGCCTATGCGCCCCGCTGGGTACCGACCGGGAACTGGAAGCCCGACCTTGGCGACGTCATCCTGTGGGTGATCGGATACGGCATCCTCGCCATGGTCCTGGTCATGCGGCTGCTCGGATACTTCTGACCCGGCCGCAGACTGCGCTGGATCAAGGACCGCCGGGTGCGGCCATGGGAGGGTGCGATCCTCGATGGCATCCGCTTTGGAAGGATCACATGGCTGCGACCCGCTACTCCGTGACCAGCATCCTGCTGCATTGGACCATGGCGCTGGCCATCCTGCTCGCCTGGGGCGGCATGCAACTCGCCGAGGTGCTGAGCCGCGGACCGGCCAAGACGCTGGTGGAAGGCGGCCACGCGCTGCTCGGCCTCGGCGTGCTGGCGCTGTTGCTGCCGCGTATCCTGGTCCGGCTGCTCGGCCATGCGCCGGGGCCGCCGGCGGGCGCACCGGCATGGGAGGCGCGACTCGCGGCGGCGATGCACCTGCTGCTCTATGCGCTGATGCTGGCGCTGCCGCTGAGCGGCCTCGTCACCGCCCTGACCGGGCGTCGGCCCTTCGATCTGGCCGGGCTTGGCGCTATCCCCAACCTGCTGGCCGAGACGGGGCTGCGTGGCGCGGCGAAGGGTACGCATGAGCTGCTGGCGAACGGACTTCTCGCCGTGGTCGCGCTGCATGTGGCAGCGACGCTGTTCCATGCCTTCATCCGTCGCGACGACGTCGCGGCGCGGATGATCCCCCGGCTTGCCCGCGACGACGCGAAGCCTATGGGGTGAGGTCGGCGTAGTCCTCGCTTGGCCCGGCGCTGCCGCGCGCGGCACGCGACAGCGCGGCCTCGATGCGCTCGGCGATGGCGTCGCGATAGTGCATCGGGTCCCAGTAGTTGGTGGGTTCGCGCGTGATCGGGCTGGCGCGCCAGAAATCCAGCACCACCGTGCCGGGCCGTGCCTGCGCCATGGCGACGACCTGGCGCTTGCAGGCCTCGGTGATCGCGGCGCTGCCGGTGCCCGGCGCGCCCTGCGCACCGAGGTAGAGCGGCATGAACACCAGCACCAGCCGCGTGTCGGCCGGCGTCGCCCTCACCATCCTGTCCAGCAACGCCAAGGGCGGCATCGGCAGGTCGGAGGGCGGCGTGTCGACCTGGCGCGGCGTCTCGGGCGGCGGCAGCGCCGGCAGGTTGGCGGCGGCGCGGGCGGCGTCGTAGCGGTCCTCCGGCGGCAGGAACCGCGTATAGCCGTCGTGGCCGTAGCGCGGGCGCATCATGCCGGTCAGCACGGCGAATTGCCGGCCCGCCTCCTGCACCGCATAGAAGGACAGCATCTCGCGATACGCCGGCCACGGGCTGGATTCGTAGAAGGCTTCGGGGAAGGCGCGCGGGGTGTAGCGCTGCAGCGGCCCGGCATCGCACCAGACGTGATCCAGGCCGATGACCATGGCGCGCGGATTCGGATGCGCGCGCAGGAACACGTCGAACAGGCGCGATTGCTCGTAGGCTGTCGCGGCGTTCATTGCGAGGTTGGCGAAGCGCGCGCCGAAGGCCTCGTTCAACGCCGCCGGCCGCAGCATGCGCATGGTCGATGTGCCGAAGATCGCCGCATCGAAGCGGTCCGACCGCGCCAGGCCGGCAAAGGCGAAGCGTGCATTGGTTGAGATCGGCGGACGTTCGGCCGGGATATGCAGCCGCAGCACGCCCCAGGGATCGACCGCCGCCACGAAGGCATAGACCACGGCGCAACTGATTGCCGCCGTCGCGACGGCGCGCGTGAAGAACCGGCGCCACGCGCCCTGGTCCGGTGCGCAGCCGGCACGCCAGCCCTGCGCGCGGTCCTGCCGCCGCTGCGCGTCGGCAGGATCAGAACTGGAAGTAGATGAACTCACTGGGCGTCCTGGAGCCGGATTGCAGGAGAAGCAGCAGCAGCACGATGCCGATCGGCACTGCCAGCCAATGGATCGGCCGCAGCTTCAGCAGCGCGACCTGCTGGCTGGTCGGCCCGATCAGGGCGATGGCCGCACCGGCGATGAAGGCGACGGCGTGATCGACCTTCACCTGGCCGATGCCCTCCAGCCCCGCCATGCCACGCAGCAGCGTCCAGGCGGTGGCGAAATCCGGCGCACGGAACAGCACCCAGCCGGCCATCACGAACAGCAGCGTCAACGCCCAGCCGACCAGCACCGGCATGCGCCACCCCAACCGCGCCCAGGCGCCGTTGATCGCCAACGCCACCCCGTGCAGCCCGCCCCAGACCACGAAGGTCCAGTTCGCCCCATGCCACAGCCCGGCGAGCAGCATGGTCACGATCGCGTTGCGCGCCTGCATGGCGCCGCCGCCCCGATTGCCGCCCATCGGGATGTAGAGGTAGTCGCGCAGGAAGCGCGACAGCGTCATGTGCCACCGGCGCCAGAAATCGCGGATCGATGTGGCTCGATACGGCGCATCGAAATTATACGGCATGCGCAGCCCGAACATCAGTGCCAGCCCGATCGCCATGTCGGAGTAACCCGAGAAATCGAAGTAGATCTGCAGCGTGAAGGCTGCGGCGGCAGTCCAGGCCTCGGCGGCCGAAGCGGGCGCCGTCATCGCCGCGGTGAACAGCCGGTCGGCGACTTCCGAGACATAGTCGGCGATGGCGAGCTTCTTCGCCGCCCCGATGGCGAACAGTACCATCCCGCGCGACAGGTTCTCCCACATCTCCGGCCGGCGCGGATCGGCGGCGAATTGGTCGATGATCTCGTTGTGGCGGACGATCGGCCCGGCGATCAACTGCGGGAAGAAGGTCACGAACATGAAGAAGTCGAGCAGCGGATAGGCATGCGCCTGACCGCGCCGCAGATCGACCAGGTAGGAGATCTTCTGGAAGACGAAGAAGCTGATGCCGAGCGGCAGGATGATGTCCCAGGGGCTGAAGGTCATCCCGAGCAGTGCGGCGAAGGTGCCGGCGAAGAAATTGGTGAACTTGCAGATGCCGAGCACCAGCAGGTTCAGCATCACGCCGATCACCGGCCAGTCGCGCTTCGGGTCGGCCTCGTGCAACTGGCCGATCAGCCAGTTGGCCAACGTCAGCCCGACCAGCAGCGGCACGAAGCGCACATCCCATGCCGCGTAGAACAGCAGCGAGGCCGCCACCACGAGGATCTGCCGCAGGGTCCGGCTACCGGCGGTCGCGTAGTACAGCGCGAGCGTCACCGGCAGGAACAGCAGGATGAAGGTCTGGCTCTGGAACAGCACGGCGCCGGCCTAGCACAGCCCCGGGGGACCGTCCTATAGCGGTCTGCGCCGGTCGGCGCCCGCGGGATTGCGCCATCCTGGCGGCCGGCCGCGTGCCGCCGCCCGATTCCAGACGGGCGTGATCTGTTCTAGCGTCGGCGCCAGGGACGGGACCATCGATGCGCCTGCGCACCGCCATGCTTGCGCTGTACTTCTGCATGCTCGCCGGCGGCCTCGCCGCGCAGCCGGCCGTGCTGGTGCTCGACGCCTCCGCATCCATGTGGGAACGGCAGGGCGGCCGCAGCCGGATCGACGCGGCGCGCGATGCGCTGGCGGGGCTGATGGCGCGCTGGGATACCGCACGGCCGGTCGGGCTGGTCGCCTTCGGCCACCGGCGCAGCCAGGATTGCGCGGATGTCGAGCTGCTCGCCGCACCGGGCCCGGACGCCGCCGCCGTGGCGCGGCTGGCCCGGGGCATCATGCCGCGCGGCCGCACCGCGACCGCCGAGGCGCTGCGCCAGGCCGCCGAGGCGCTTGGCGGCGCCGGCGGCAGCGTCATCCTGGTGTCGGACGGCATCGACGGCTGCCACCCCGACCCCTGCGCCGTGGCGCAGCAGATCGCTCGGTCGGGTGGGCGGATCGTGGTCCACACGATCGGCTTCGCGATCAGCGACCCGGCGGCGATCGCCCAGCTGCGCTGCATGGCGGAGGCGACCGGCGGCCTGGCCATGACCGCGGCCGACGGCATCGAGCTCGCCGCCGCGCTGCACCGCGCCGCGGCATCCCCCACGCCCGGGCCGCGCGCCGCCGCACCGCGCGCCGAGCCGGTGCCCCAGCCGCGGCTGATCGTCACCCTGCGCCTGTGCGCCACCTGCGAGGCCATGACCGGCGACGCCACCATCCTGCTGCGCCGGGACGGCGAGCTGGTTGCCACCGATGGGGAGCCCTTCGGCCGCTTCGCCGACCTGCCGCCCGGTCCCTACGCCGTCAGCGTCGCCACCGCGCAATTCATCCGCGGCCCCGTCGTGGCGACCGTGCCGGCCAGCGGGATCGGACGGGCCACGATCATGCTGGATGCCGGCTGGCTGGTCGGCACGGCGGTCGCCGCGCCGCCGGGGCGCGATGTCGCGGGCGAGGTGGAGGTGACCTGGCAGGCGTTGTCCGACATGCCCGAGGACGCGGCCCGCCATGGGCGCTCGCAGGGTGGCAGCGCCGCCTTCCTGCTGCCCACCGGCATCTACCGGGTGGCCGCGCGGATCGGCGGCGCCGAGGGCGCGGCCGAAGTCGCGGTCACCGCCGGAGACGTCGTGCTGCGGCCCGTGCCGGTGCGGCTCGGCACGCTGGCGCTGCGGCCGGAGCGCTTCGGCGATGCGGGCCTGCGCGTGGTGGTCACCGCGCTGGCCGGCGGCCCCCCGGTCTTCGAGGCCCGGCTGGACGGCGCGCCGGCCGAGGTCGCGCTCGCCCCCGGCGCGTATCGCATCACGGTCGAGCACGATGGGCAGGAACAGGCGAGCGAGGTCGAGATCGCGGCGGGCAGCACCGCAACCCTGACGCTGGCACCGTGATCAGAAGCGTTCGACCCAGGGCCTGACCTCGATCTCCCAGGACCACGACGAGCGCGGCTGGCGGATCAGGTGCAGGTAGGATTCGGCGATCGCGTCGGGGTCGAGCAGCGAATCCTTCCCTGCTTCCGGGCGCTTCGCGCTGCGGATGCCGCCATCGATGACGATGTGGGCGACGTGGACGCCCTGCGGGTGCAACTCGCGCGCCATGGATTGCGCCAGCCCGCGCAGCGCGAACTTGCCCATCGCGAAGGGGGCGGATTGCGCATAGCCCTTCACCCCGGCCGAGGCGCCGGTCAACAGGATGGTGCCGGACCCGCGGGCGAGCATCCGCCGCGCCGCCTGCTGGGCGGCCAGGAAGGCGCCGAAGGCGCAGACCTGGAGCGTGCGCTGCACATCGGCCGGCACCAGGTCGATGAACGGCCCTCGGGTGCGGAAGGATGGGTTGTAGACGACGACGTCCGCATCGCCCTCCTGCGCGAACAGGGCGGCGACATCGGCTTCTGACGCGGCGTCGCAGGCATGGGCCACGGCGCCGGTCTCGGCGACCAGCGCATCGAGCTTGGCCGTGTCGCGTGCCGCGAGGGCGATCGCATAGCCTTCCCGCGCCAACAGCCGCGCCAGGGACGCGGAAAGCCCATCTCCAGCGCCGATGATCAGTGCCTTGGCCATATGCCGATCCTTCTGCTTCGAACAGGATATTGGGTGCGTTCCGCCAGGGTGCACCATGGCATGACGCTTCCCCGGCCGGGCGCCGGGAATCCGCGGTCCAGGGACCCCCTGGCCCCTGGCGGGGTAGTCCGGGAGGGGCGAGGCCCCTGCGTCGCCGCCGCCCTTCTCGCCCCCTGCGCCGCCCGATAGGCTGTCTCCGGAGATGCAATGACCTCATGCTGAAATGGATCGAGGACCATGTGCTGCGCGTCGTGCTGGGCGGCGCGCTGTTTCTGTGGCTGGCCTATGAGCTGACCGGCCTGGTCGTCGCCTATGCCGGCGATGTACGGGTGACGGCCGCGCTGGTGGCGATCGCGCCGCAGGTTGCCGGCCCCGTCGCCGAATTGCCGGTGCGCCCGGACCAGCGGGTGGAGGCCGGCCAGCCCCTGCTGGCCATCGAGCCGCGCCCCTTCGCCCTCGCGGTCGAAAGCGCCACCGCCGCGCGCGACGTGGCCGACCGCCAGCGCGGCCTGGCGGAACAGGCGGTGGCCGAGGCCGATGCGTCGTTGGACCAGGCACGGGCGCGTCTGACCGATGCGCAGCAGGTGCTGGCGCGCGACCAGGCGCTGGGGCGCAGCGGCTACATGCCGCAGGAACGCGTGCAGGATGCGGAACGCGACGCGGCGGTGGCGCAGGCCGAGATCCGCCGTGCCGAGGCAGCGGCCAGCGTGGCCCGCCGCCTGGTCGAGGTGCGCCAGGCCGAACTGGCGGCGGCGTCCGCCGCATTCGACCGCGCCGCTTATGACCTGTCGCGCACGCGCATCCCCGCGCCGGCCGCCGGGCGGCTGGCACCCTTCGAGGCGCGGCCCGGCGACCAGGTCGCGGTGGGCCAGGCGGTGCTGACGCTGGTCACCGATGCCGATTGGCGGCTGGTCGCCAATGTGGGGGAACGGCATCTGGGCCGGCTGCGTCCGGGGCAGGTGGCCTGGGTGCTGCTGGGCAGCGACCCGTGGCGGCTGCATCGTGGTCGGGTGCGCAGCATCGCCCCGGCGGTGTTGAGCGCGCCGGCCAATGCGTCGGACGCCGTGGTGCCGGTGGTGCCGCCGGACACCGACTGGATCCGCCTGCCGCAGCATTTCCCGGTGGAGATCACGCTGCCCGACCTGCCGCCCGATGTCGTGCTGTTCCATGGCGCGACGGCGCGCGTGCTGGTGTGGTTCTGACCCGATGGGCTGGAGCGCGCGGCAGGGCCTGACCACCGCGACGGGCGTGGTGGTGGCGGTGCTGGCTTCGCTGCTGCTGGGGCTGCAGGACCCGTGGTGGTCGGCGATCTCGGCCTGGGTGGTCGCGGCGCCGGACCGGCACCAGCTGCTGGCCAAGGCGACGCAGCGGGTGCTGGCGACGCTGGTCGGCCTGGCCACGGGCCTGGTGCTGGCGGCGGCGTCGAACGGACAGCCGGCGCTGTTGCTGCTGGCACTGTTCTGCGTCGGTGCGACGGGGTCGTGGGCCCGCCAGGTGGCGCCGACGCCCTATGCCTGGGTGCTTGGCGCCGTGACCGCGACGATGGTGCTGGTGCAGGCGGCGGTCTCGCCGTCCGGGCTGTTCGAATTCGCGGCGAACCGCACGGCGGAAATCGTCACCGGGGTGCTCTGCGCCACGTTGGTCGCGCTGCTGATCATGCCGGCGGCCAGCGCCCCGCCGGCCGCTGCGCCGGTCGCGCCCAGCCCGGACGAACTCGCGGTGGTGACGCTGTCCGGTGGCCTGGTGCTGGTGGCGGTTCTTTTGCTGTGGCAGCGCTTCGACCTGCCGCAGCCGATGCAGATGGCCATCTCGGCGCTGGTGGTGCTCGATCGCGACCTCGGCTCGCTGCGCCATCGTGGGCGGCAGCGCGTGCTGGGTTGCGTGCTGGGCGGCGGCTTCGGGTTGGTCGCGATGACGCTGGGGGGTGCGTCGCTGCTGTTGTGGCTCGGCGTGCTGGGGCTGGGGCTGTTCCTGTTCTCGGTGCTGCACCATGGCGGTGGGCCATCGGCCTATGTCGGCACGCAAGGCGGGCTGGCGGTGATCATCACCCTCGTCTCGGGCCGGGCACCGCCGGCGTCGATCCTGCCTGTGGCGGAGCGGCTTGCCGGCGCGACGCTCGGGGTCGTGGTGCTGACGCTGGTGGCGATGCTGGTGCTGCGGATGCGGGCCGGATCCGGCCGCGCGGTCGCGGCGCCGTAGAGCGGATCGCATCTGATCGGCAGCGGTCGGGCGCGTGGAGATCCGCGTTCAATCAAAGGATGGGGGCGGCGCGCGTGAGGCCGGCCGGATGTAATCGGCGTTGGAGCGGATCCCGATCGGCTGACGATAGCTGACCGGGTGACGATGCCCGCGAAAACATTCGGGTGGAGGCGTCGCCATGGGCCGGGGCGAACGGAGACGCCTTCAGCCGGGCGGGTCAGCCGACCTGCCAATCCCCGGCCGCTTCCGGCCATTCAGAGGGCGGCGCGCCGACTTCGTCGCTGAGCCACTGCGTGAGCACCTGGTCGCCATCCGGGTCCTGCAACGCGGCAAGCGCCGCGGCGTAGAGGTCGGGATCGGCGGCGATCGCGGGGTCGAGGCCGAGCAGCGCGGCGGCTTCGGCGCGTTCCGCGGCATCCGCGCCATCGGGCGTGCCTGCATGGGCGGCAAGGATGGCGTCGAGTTCGGCCAGGGTCGGGAAGGCGTCCTCGGCCGGCAGGTCGAAAACGGGCGCGGAGGCCGGGGTCTCGGCCTCCGCGGTGACGATGGCGACGGCCGGGGCATCCTGGGGCTGCGCCGGCGCGGGCGGCACGGCGTCGGGCGCCGGCGCCGCAGCCGGCACGGGGCCGATCACCAGGATATCCTCCGGCGTGGCGAAGGAGGGGTCTTCCAGCAGGATGAACAGGTCGGACGGAGGCAGGAGGGGCATGAGACAACTCGGACCGAGGGGTGGTTGCGGCCTCCTGCCGCGTTTGGGGCCCGGGCAGTGCCGGCCTTAACGATGCATCAATCTATGCCACAGACGCGGCAGGACTTAACCCACAATCGTGTGGCATTAACTTAAAACAACCTGAAGTTGTGTTTCGGCGCATTGTCACGGCCTCTGGCGGATTTCGCCCGGGGGTGGCACGACAGGACCAAGTGGTCCGTCCCGGACCAATCCCTCGAAGGGTCCCACCGGGACCATGATCAGGAAGCGCGCCCATGACCCGCAGCCTTCGCGTCGCGGTCCAGATGGACCCGATCGAGACCATCAACATCGAAGCCGATTCGACCTTCGCCCTGATGCTGGAAGCGCAGGCCCGCGGCCATGCGCTGTGGCACTATCATGTGCGCGACCTCGCCTTGCGCGGCGGGCGTGTCACCGCCTGGGCGCGACCCGTCGAGGTGCGGCGCGAGAAGGCCAACCACTTCACCTTCGGCGCGGAGGTCGAACTCGACCTCGGCCGCGACGCCGATGTGGTGCTGATGCGCCAGGATCCGCCCTTCGACATGGGCTACATCACGGCCACCCACATCCTTGAGCACATCCATCCGAAGACGCTGGTGGTGAACGACCCGGCCGAGGTTCGCAATGCGCCGGAAAAGCTGTTCGTCACGCATTTCCCCGAGCTGATGCCGATCACGCTGGTGACCGCCGACCGGCGCCGCATCGCCGCCTTCCGCGAGGAGCACGGCGACATCATCATCAAGCCGCTGTTCGGCAATGGCGGCGCCGGCGTGTTCCACCTGCGTCCCGACGACCCCAACATGAACTCGCTGGTCGAGATGTTCACCGAACGCTCCCGCGAACCGCTGATGATCCAGAAATACGTCCCGGCCGTGCGCCAGGGCGACAAGCGCATCATCCTGGTGGACGGTGTCGCGATGGGGGCGATCAACCGCGTTCCCGCCGCCGGCGAGGCGCGGTCCAACATGCATGTCGGCGGCCGCCCGGAACCGACGAAACTCACCGAGCGCGAGAAGGAGATCTGCGCCGCCATCGGGCCGGAACTGAAGAAGCGCGGCATGATCTTCGTCGGCATCGACGTGATCGGCGGCTTCCTCACCGAGATCAACGTGACCTCACCGACCGGGCTCCAGGAAATCGGGCGCTTCGACGGGGTGTATCTGGAAAAGGCGATCTGGGACGCCATCGAGGCGAAGCGCTGAGGATGAGGGCGACGCCCTGCCTTCGTGGGGCGGGGGGATAGGGCAGGACCGGAGAGGGCTTTGCACCCTCCGGACCTTCCCCGCCAAAGGCCGACATGCCTTGGGCATGGGGGCCGGATCCGGGCATCGGAGCGAATGCCTTCAGTGCCGCGGCTTCCGACCTGTCGGCCGCCACCATCGCGGCAATCTCCACCAGCCAGCGTCGAGAACCATTCGCCGCGGTGAGTGCGGCAGGCGGTGGACCTGCCGGCGCCATGGCCGCCCTCAAGGGCCAAGATGCATTGTTGAACGCCCGGCCATGTTCCGCCTCGGCGGGGCGGATTGGCCTGCTGCCGGCCTGGAGGCGGCGATCATGTGCGACGTGGCTGAACTGCTCGATGATTGGATGGACGCTGTAGTGTTCGCCAGGACTGGTCAGGCCAGCGACATGGCGCGGGCGGTACGGCGACCAGCAACAGCCGGTCGCCATGGCCGTCCTCAGATGGTGCGCCGATGGCTGCACGCAGATGGTTCAGGCCGCTTCCCAGAGTACGTCAGGCACGAACTCCCGCTCCGACGCCGGAGCAGATCCCGACCGGGTGGAATCACCTGATCGGGTAAAGGTGCTCGAACCACAAAGGCTGGAGCCGCTGCCGTGAGCCAAGGCGATCCGGAGCGGTTCTAGGCTATGGCCCGCATGACGCGCGCCAGGCCCTCCTGCCACGCCGGCAAGCGGACGCCGAAGGTTCTCTCCAATCTGGTGCAGTCGAGTCTCGCATCCGCGGGGCGCACAGCCTTGGTCGGATAGTCGGCCGTCGCGATGGCACGCAGCACCGGGCGGGGGCCAGTGGCCGCGGCGAATATCGCCTCGGCGAAGCCGTGCCAGGTCGTGAAGCCGGTACCGGTCGCGTGGAAGACACCACGATAGCGGTCCTGCCAGCCATCATCGCGGATGCGAAGGAGGACGGCGGCGATCGCATCCGCCAGGTCGGGTGCCGCAGTGGGGCTGCCCTGCTGGTCGGCGACGATGCTGAGCTCCGGCCTTTCGGCACCGAGCCGCAGCATGGTGCGCAGGAAATTGCCGCCCATTGGCGCGAAAACCCAGGCGGTGCGCAGTACCATCGCTTTCTGATGAAGCGCCAGCGCCGCCCATTCCCCCGCCAGCTTGGATCGCCCATAGACGCCGAGCGGATTGGGCGCATCCGTCTCGAGATAGGGCGCACCCTTGCGCCCGTCGAAGACGTAGTCGGTGGAGATCTGAAGCAGCGGAATATCACGGGCCGCGCACTGCGCCGCCACCATCGCGGGCCCCAGCGCATTGGCCCTGAAGGCAGCCGCCTCATTGTCCTCCGCCGCGTCAACGGCGGTCCAGGCGGCGCAGTTGACGACAACATCCGGTGCGGCGGCATCAAAGGCAGCGGCGATCGTCGCGGGCGCGTCGAACTCGAATTCCGGCTGACCGACAAGGATCGCCTCGAAGCCCTGTGCCGGAAGCGCGGCTTCGAGACCTGTCGCCAGTTGACCACCGCGCCCGGTGACAAGGACCCGACGCATCACCAGGACCCGGCCGGGAAGGGCGGCGCAATGTCGGCGAGGCGCGGTGCCGATCGATCCTTGTCGGACAGGATGGGCGCGCCGATCGACCAGTCGATTCCAAGGTCGGGATCATCCCAGGCGATCCCGCCATCGGCGTCCCGATCGTAGTAGGCATCGGTCTTGTAGAGCACCTCGGTATCGGGTTCGAGCGTCACATATCCATGCGCGAAACCGCGCGGCACCCACAGCTGACGCCAGTTGGCTGCACTCAGCACTTCCGAGACATACCGGCCATAGGTTGGTGAGCCGCGCCGGATATCGACCGCGACATCGAGGATGGCGCCCCGCGCGACGCGGATCAGCTTGCCCTGGGCCGAGGGCGGGCGCTGGAAGTGCAGGCCGCGCAAGACCCCCGGCATGGCCGAGAAGGCGTGGTTGTCCTGCACGAAGTGGATGTCGATGCCTTTATTGGCCAGGCCGCGCGACGACCAGACCTCGCTGAAGAAGCCGCGGGCGTCGCCATGTCGCGCCGGTTCGATCATCAACACGTCGGCGATTTGGTACGTCAGGACATTCATGCGAGTTCTCCCGCCGCCAAATCGCGCAGATAGACGCCATAAGCCGTCTTACCGAGCGCTGCGGCCTGTCGCGCCAGGGCTTCGGCGTTGATGAAGCCCATGCGGAATGCGATTTCCTCGGGGCAGCCGACCTGCAGGCCCTGTCGTTCCTGCACGGTCTGGACGAACAGTGCCGCCTGCAGCAGCGACCCC